>NZ_WWIA01000811.1 GCF_009870065.1 Streptomyces sp. SID5785
CCCCGCGCCCCTGAAGGCTTGCGGCTTCGCCGCTCAGCCTTCATCGGGGAAATGCGGCGCGCAGCGCCTGCATTTCAGGGGCGCGGGGAACTGCGCGACCAGCCACGACGAGACCCGCACCCGGCGACGAGACCCGTACCCGGGGTTCGCCCCGGCGACGAGACGCGTCACGCCGCCGCGTCGAACCCCGTGTCGCGCGCCAGCTTCTTCAGCTCGAGCAGCGCGTGCTTCTCGATCTGCCGGATCCGCTCACGGGTCAGCCCGTGCTCCTTGCCGACCTCGGTGAGCGTCCGCTCCCGGCCGTCCTCGATCCCGTACCGCATCTTGATGATGGACGCGGTGCGCTGGTCGAGCCGTCCGATGAGGTCGTCCAGCTCCTCGCTGCGCAGCAGGGTCAGGACGGACTGCTCGGGGGAGACCGCCGAGGTGTCCTCCAGGAGGTCACCGAACTGGGTGTCGCCCTCGTCGTCCACCGACATGTTGAGCGAGACCGGGTCGCGGGCCCAGTCGAGGACGTCGACGACGCGCTCGGCCGTGGTCTTGTCGAGCTGCGCGGCGATCTCCGCCGGCTCCGGCTCGCGCCCGTGCTCGCGGTTGAACTCGCGCTGCACGCGACGGATGCGGCCCAGCTCCTCGACCAGGTGGACGGGGAGGCGGATGGTGCGGGACTGGTCGGCTATGGAGCGCGTGATGGCCTGGCGGATCCACCACGTGGCGTACGTGGAGAACTTGAAGCCCTTGCGGTAGTCGAACTTCTCGACCGCGCGGACCAGGCCTGCGTTCCCCTCCTGGATCAGGTCGAGCAGGGGGAGCCCTGCGCGCGGGTAACGGCGGGCGACGGCCACCACCAGGCGCAGGTTCGACCTGATGAAGACGTCCTTGGCCTTCTCGGACTCGGCGACCAGCGCCTGAAGCTCCTCACGGGTCGCCTTGCCCGCGGCTGCGCTGTCCGTGACCTCGCCGTCGAGGATCTGCTGCGCGTAGACCCCCGCCTCGATGGTCTGGGACAGCTCGACTTCCCTGGCGGCGTCGAGCAGCGGTGTACGCGCGATCTCGTCGAGGTACATGCCGACCAGGTCGCGGTCGGCGATCTCCCCGCCCACGGCGCGAACACTGCGTGCCGCGTCAGTCTCGCCGGACGCGGCGGACTTACGACGGGCTACGGCACGGGTTGCCATGCGTGCTCCCTTGCGATGGTAGGTCGGCTGGGCAAGGACGCCAGCTCCACCCTCGCGGGCTCACCGGCATCCGAAGGAAACAACGACTGGAATCCGGACAGAATTCCCAAGCCGACCCATCTTTTTTGTGATCATGCAGTACCCTGTCGCGCCACACTGCGCGCAGAGGAGTCCCGAGATGCCACCGGAGTCCACAGAGGTGCAGGTCAGCGCGGGAACCGAGGCGGACCTCGATGCCCTCACGGACCTCTACAACCACTACGTACGCGACACGCCGATCACCTTCGACACGGCCGTCTTCACTCCGGAGGAGCGACGCCCCTGGCTGCTCTCCCACCTGAAGGACGGCAGGCACCCGCTGCTGGTTGCGCGGGACCCGGCGACGGACCGCCTCCTCGGGTACGCCACGGCGAGCCCGTTCCGCCCCAAGGCCGCCTACGCGACGTCCGTGGAGGTCACCGTCTACTGCGCCCCGGACGCGGCCGGCCGCGGCGTGGGCACGCTGCTGTACGAGGCCCTGTTCGCCGCGCTCGACGGGCAGGACCTGCACCGCGCGTACGCGGGCATCGCCCTGCCGAACGAGGCCTCGGCCCGGCTGCACGCCCGCTTCGGCTTCCGGCTCGTCGGCACGTACCGCGAGGTGGGCCGCAAGTTCGGGCGGTACTGGGACGTCGCCTGGTACGAGAAGGACCTGGGTCCCGGGGCCGAGGCGGACTACGACCGGGACTAGGCCCCGGGGTCGATCCGCCGCGGGGGCCCACGCGCCTACCGTGCCGGCATGGACGACAACGGCGACACCACAGGCACCCTCGACGAGGCTCTCCAGCGGCTGCACACCACGGGCCCCGAGTTCGACGGCTGGCTCAGCAACCACGGGCCGATGGCCGTCGAGTCCCTGGTGCGCGGCGGGCAGGCGCCCCGCGTGCACCGCTGGCTCGACGCCTACGCCGAACGGCTCGACGCCATGCCCGCGCCGGGCGACCCGGTGCGCGCCGACGACTGGCACTCCGCCCTCGGCGACCCGAAGCGGCTCGCGGACTGGATCGTGTACTTCGAGCGGGCCGTCGCCGAGCGGCCCTGGCGCGACGTCCTCGCCGAGTGGTGGCCCCGGCTGCTGCCGGGCATCGCGGCGGGCGCCACGCACCCCGTCATCCGGGTGGGGCACGCCGTGCGCACCCTGCTGACCGGTGAGCCGACCGCCCCGCGCCTCGCGGAGCTCGCGCACGGGCTCGGCTACTGGGCGGCCCGGCACCAGCCGCTGCCGCCGGTGGCCGCGCTGCCCTCCGCGCCGGACGCGGCGGGGGCGCTGGACGCGGTGCCGCGGATCGCCGACCAGTCCGGCGGGATCCGGGACCGGTTCGCCCGGCTCACCGCGTTCCCCGCGTGGACGGCGGAGCCGGTCGGCCCGGACGCCGCGCGCGAGCGGCTCGGGGAGCTGGTGGCGGCCGCGGTGCGGCGCTACGGGACACATGCGCAGGGGTCGCCGGTGATGCTGGTGCACGCGGCGACCGCGCCGAACGCGGTGCTCAGGACGCTGCCCGCGCTGCCGCGCCCGCTGTGGTCCGCGTCGCTGGACGCGGCCTGGGCCGCGAGCGCCGCCGTGACGTCGGTGTACGCGCCCGCGACGGCGGCCCCGGTGCCCTCGGCGGGAGGCGCGACCGCCGAGGAGGTCCTCGAGCGGGCCGCCGCGCACGGCAACGACCACGCGATCAAGTTCGCGGACACGGCCCTCGACGTGGGCGGCGATCAGGCGCTGGGCGCGGCGCTGCGGGCCCTCACGCTGATCGACCCGGCCTGACCGCCGGCCCGGCCAGGCCCGGCCGGCGTCCCTCAGCCGAACTGCACCGACCGCTTCGCGAGGCCCATCCAGAAGCCGTCGATCACCGACCGCTGCGTGTCCAGCTCCCCGGCGGCGTCCGCCATGCCCAGCGTCACGAACAGCGGGGCGAAGTGCTCCGTGCGCGGGTGGGCCAGGGCACCGGCCGGGGCCTTGTGCGTGAAGTCGAGCAGGGCGTCGACGTCCCCGGCCGCCAGCGCCCGGTGCCCCCAGTCGTCGAACTCGACGGACCAGGACGGGGTGCCGCCCTGGCGCAGCGCGGCGAGGTTGTGCGTGAAGAAGCCGGAGCCGACGACGAGGACGCCCTCGTCCCGCAGCGGCGCGAGCCGGCGGCCGATCTCCATGAGCCGGCGCGGGTCGAGCGTCGGCATGGAGACCTGGAGGACCGGGATGTCGGCGTCCGGGTACATCTCGACGAGCGGCACGTACGCGCCGTGGTCGAGGCCGCGGTCGGGCACGTCCTGGACGGGGATGCCCGGGGCGCGCAGCAACGTGCGGACGGATTCGGCCAGTTCCGGTGCGCCCGGGGCCCCGTAGGTCACGTCGTAGTAGTGCTCGGGGAAGCCCCAGAAGTCGTGGACGAGCGGGACCGTCTCGGTGGCGCCGAGGGCGAGCGGGGCCTCTTCCCAGTGCGCGGAGATCATCAGGACGGCCCTGGGGCGCGGCAGTCCGGCGGACCAGTCCGCGAGCTGGCGGGTCCACAGGGCGTCGTCGGCGAGCGGCGGCGCGCCGTGGGACAGGTACAGCGCGGGCATGCGCTCCGGCGCGGGTGCGGTCACGGCAGCCTCCAGCATCTCGAGCTCGAACGTCGTTTGAACTTGAAGTTTCAAGCGTTCTGTACCGCCTAAAGTAATCGTTGTTTGTTTAATATTCAAGGAGAGGGGCGGAGCGAGCACCGGCAAGGAGACGATGGGGTCATGAACAGCGCAGAGCCGCAGTGGCTGACCGACGACGAACAGCACACCTGGCGCGCGTACCTGCACGCCACCACGCTCCTCGAGGATCACCTCGACCGCCAGCTGCAGCGGGACGCGAAGATGCCGCACGTCTACTTCGGACTGCTCGTGACGCTCAGCGAGGCGCCGCGCCGCCGGCTGCGGATGACGGAGCTGGCCATCCGGTCCAAGATCACCCGGTCCCGGCTCTCGCACGCGGTGGCCCGCCTGGAGAAGAACGGGTGGGTGACGCGCGAGGACTGCCCCTCGGACAAGCGCGGCCAGTTCGCCGTGCTCACCGACGAGGGGCTCGCGGTGCTGCGGCGGACCGCGCCGGGGCACGTGGCGACGGTCCGGCAGGCCCTGTTCGAGCGGCTCACCCCGGAACAGCAGAAGTCCCTCGGCGAGATCATGCGGATCGTCGCCGAGGGACTTCAGCCGAAGGAGGCCGGGGCGGACCTCCCCTGGCTCAGGTGAGCCGGACGGGGCGGGGCGCCCCCGGGGTCAGTGCGCGACCACCGGGACGCGCAGCTCGTCCTCCAGGTCCTCGCCCGTGGTGTCGCCGGAGGCGGCCGCCTGGCCGCCGCCCGGGACGCCGGTGGTGATCAGCGTGAAGGCGATCGTGGCCGAGACGACCAGGATGCCGACCGCCCACCAGATGGCGTGGGTGTAGCCGCTCACCATGGCCTGCGCCTGGAGGAGCTGCTGGTTCGTGGCGCCGCGCGCGTGGTCCACCAGATACGCGGTCGTGGCCGAGGCCGCGATCGTGTTCAGCAGGGCCGTGCCGATGGCACCGCCGACCTGCTGCGAGGTGTTGACCATCGCGGAGGCGACGCCCGCGTCCCGCGCCTCGACGCCGATCGTGGCGAGCGACATGGCGGGCATGAAGGCCGTACCCATGCCGAGGCCGAGCAGCAGCTGGGCGGGCAGGATCAGACCGGCGTACGAGGAGTCCACCGACAGCTGGGTCAGCAGACCCATGCCGAGCGCCGCGAGCACGAAGCCCGGGCCCATCAGCAGCCGCGGCGGCACCCGGGTCATGAGGCGGGCGCCGATCTGCGTGGAGCCCGTGATCATGCCGGCGATCATCGGCAGGAACGCGAAGCCGGTCTTGACCGGCGAGAAGCCCTTCACGACCTGGAGGTAGTAGGTCAGGAAGAGGAACAGGCCGAACATCGCGATGACGGCGAGGCCGAGCGAGGCGTAGACGCCGCCGCGGTTGCGGTCGGCGACGACGCGCAGCGGCAGCAGCGGGTGCTTGACCCGGGCCTCGACGGCGACGAAGGCGATCAGCAGGACGGCGGAGCCGACGAACATGCCGACGGTCAGCGCGTCCGACCAGCCGGCCGACTCGGCGCGGGTGAAGCCGTACACGAGGGCGACCAGGCCGAGCGTGGACAGGACGACGCCCGGGATGTCGAGCGGCGAGCGGTTGCGCGCACCGGCGGGCTCACGGATGACGAAGTAGGCACCGGCGGCGGCGATGATCGCGAACGGGATGTTGACGAAGAAGGTCCAGCGCCAGTTCAGGTACTCGGTGAGGAAACCGCCGAGGATCAGGCCGACGGCGCCGCCGCCACCGGCGATCGCGCCGTAGATGCCGAACGCCTTCGCGCGCTCCTTGGCGTCGGTGAACATGACGGCGAGCAGCGAGAGGGCGGCCGGGGCCAGCAGGGCGCCGAAGACGCCCTGGAGGGCGCGGGCGCCGAACATCATCGCCTCGTTCTGCGCGGCGCCGCCGAGCGCGGAGGCGAGCGCGAAGCCGAGCAGACCGGTCACGAAGGTCCGCTTGCGGCCCCACAGGTCGGCGATGCGCCCGCCGAACAGCAGCAGTCCGCCGAAGGCGAGCGCGTAGGCCGTGATGACCCACTGCTTGTTGCCGTCGGATATGCCGAGGTCGGTCTGGGCGGCGGGCAGGGCGATGTTCACGATGGTGGCGTCGAGCACCACCATGAGCTGGGCGAGCGCGATGAAGACGAGAGCCTTCCAGCGACGCGCGTCGCCTTCGGGAGATGCCGTTTTCGGCAAGGGGGTACCCACAGCGGGACTCCAAGTCATGAGCACGAAGCGTGTGTTACGAGTCGTGAATAAGCGTGAGAAATCGGGTTCCTACGAGAACGCGGCGCCCAACCGGGGCGAGGCCGCCGG
>NZ_WWIA01000812.1 GCF_009870065.1 Streptomyces sp. SID5785
CCCTGTGCGCGGATACATTTGCGGACATGTCTCAAACGACTTCCGCGCACCAAGTAGAAGGCGTCCCAGAGCATTCGACATCCACTCAGGGAAGTTCTCCTTTCGAGGGTCGGGAATACAGATCCGGGGGACCCGCCGAATCGATCGTGGAGCCCTCACCGAAAAGCGGGGCCCGGGTCACCACCCTGGAGTTGTTCTTCGACCTCGCGTTCGTCTTCAACTTCACGCAGCTCGCCCGGGTCCTCAGCCGGGACATGACGCTGCGCGGGGTCGGCCAGGTCCTGCTGGTCTTCTGGCTCCTGTGGTGGATGTACGGCGGCTACGCGTGGCTCACCAACCATCTGCCCCCGCACCGCAGGCACCACCGGATCCTGCTGCTGCTCGGCATGGCCTCCTTCCTGATCATCGGCCTGGCCACGCCCAACGCGTTCGACGGCGACGGCGTGGCGTTCGGCATCGGCTACCTGGTGATCGTCTCCGTGCATGCCGTCCTGTTCGCCTCGGGCGGCACGGGCGCGGCCCGCACCATGCTGCGCATC
This sequence comes from Streptomyces sp. SID5785, assembly GCF_009870065.1. Classification (GTDB taxonomy): domain Bacteria; phylum Actinomycetota; class Actinomycetes; order Streptomycetales; family Streptomycetaceae; genus Streptomyces. Next base: position 540 of record NZ_WWIA01000812.1, read on the forward strand.
GCCCCGTTCCACACGGTGGGCGCGATGCTGATCATCTGCGCCGGCTTCCTGGACGGCTGGGTCGTCTACGCGCTGTGGACCTCGGCCGTCGGCCTGGAGGTCGTCGCACCGATGCTCACGGGGGTGTCGGGCTTCGAACTGAAGCCGGGACACTTCGTCGAACGCCACGGACTCCTCATGATCATCGCGCTCGGCGACTCGTTCCTCGCGCTCGGCATCGGCACCGACGGCGGCCAGGCAGGGCCGTCGGTGGTGACCACGGCCGTGCTCATCTTCGTCATCCCCGCAGGCCTGTGGTGGGTGTACTTCGACGAGTCCGAGAAGGCCTGGCGGGCCGAACTGGCCCTGGAGCGCCAGGACGCGGTGAACCGCTCACGGCTCGCGCTCGCCGCCTTCTTCTACGCGCACGTCCCCATGCTGCTGGGGCTGATCCTGATCGCCGCGGCCGTGAAGAAGACCATCGTGCACCCCTACGAGCCCCTGGCCACGGCCCCCTCCGTCGCACTCGCCGGCGGCGTCGCGCTGTACCTCGGCGGCATCGCCTGGTTCCACAGGATCCTGAAGATCGGTCCCCAACGCTTCCACTTCACCGCCGCACTGCTCGCCGTCCTGGCCATCCCCATGGGCCACTCGGGGTCAGCGGTGGCAGAAGTCGTCCTGCTCGGCGTCCTCATCGGCGCCGCCCTGCTCAGCGACCATCGCTGGACCAAGAAAATGGCACACCTCTATCACTGAAGGAAGAAGACTCCATGAGTTCTGTGGCCGACCGGCTGGACATCATCGAGACGTGCACGCGCATGGGCTGGTACATCGACCAGCGTGAGTGGGAGGCGCTGGAGGACGTCTTCAGCGACGAGATCATGCTCGACTACACCAGCCTCAACGGCGGGGAGCCGGGCCCGGTCTCCAGGAAGGACCTGATCGGCGCCTGGTCGGGGCTGCTCGGCCAGTTCGCCGCCACCCAGCACCTGCTGAGCAACTTCCTGGTCGAGGTGCAGGGCGACAGCGCCGTCGCCACCGCCATGTTCCAGGCGACGCACCGCATGCCCAACGAGCACGGCGGACCGCTGTGGACGCTGGCCGGCACCTACCGCATCGCCCTCGAGCGGACGGCGCAGGGCTGGCGGATCAACGGCGTGGTGATGACGGCCACCTGGGCCGACGGCAACCAGCACCTGTTCGCCCGCGCCGCCGAGGCCCAGTCCGCCGGATCCGCCGAGTCCTAGAAAGCAATATCAGAAAGTCGGCCACCGTTTCCTTGCCGCTTTCCGGGTTTCTCGCCGAGGATTTCCCATGGAATTCCTTCCACTTCTAGGAGAGTTCATGAGCAACACCACGGAAGAGACCAGGAAAGTCGTCCAGCGGTGGTTCGACGCATTGACGTCGGGTGATTTCGAGACCGCACTCGACACACTCGACGAGAATGTCGAGTGGATCAACTACACGCCGGTTCCCGGCTACAACGACGACATGAAGTGGATCGGCAGCTACCGCGGCCGGGACGCCGTCCTCGACACCCTGAAGATCTTCGGCGGTGCCGTGGACGTCCGCTTCGAGAAGTTGGTGAACCTGGTCGTCGACGGCGACCAGGCCGCCGGGGTCATTCACGAGATGTCCACCGTGCGGGGCACCGGCGTGGAGTTCGAGATCGAGTTCATCCAGTGGCTGACGGTGCGGAACGGCAGGATCACCCGCTGGAAGTCCTACACGGATCCCTCGCAGATCATTCGCGCCCTGCGCGGTGACGTGTCGGGGCAGGAGGCCGCCTGATGAGTGCCGAGCTGATCCTGGCCGTCCGCGACCGCGACACCGCCCGTGTCGCCGGCCTGCTCGCGGCCGGCGCCGACGCGAGCCACCGCGATGCCGGCACCGGCCTGACCGCACTCATGATCGCGGCCGGGCAGGCGGACGCCGCGACGGTCCGTACCCTGATCGAGGCCGGCGCCGACGTACTCACCGCCGATCGCCGGGCCGGGGCCACCGCGCTGCACAAGGCCTGCCAGGGCGGCAGCCTCGACGTGGTGCGGGCCCTGGTCGAGGCCGGGGCCTTCGTCGACGCGGTGGCGCCCACCACCGGGCACACCGCGCTGATGGACGCTCTCTGGTACAAGTACCCGGACATCGCGGCGTACCTCCTGGATCAGGGCACGGTGCTGCAGGTCTCCACGCACTACGGCTTCACGCTCGAGCAGCACTTCGCCTACGAGCTGAACGTCAACACCTTCGGCAAGGACCGGCTGCTCGAGGCCGAGGAGCACCTCAACGCCCGGCGGGCCGCGGACGAGCGGGCGGTGGCCGGCCAGGAGCTGATGGCCGCGACCGCACAGGGCGACACCGAACAGGTGCGCAAGCTCCTGGCGGCGGGCGCCGCGGTCGATGAGCGCTCCCCCAACCTCAGCAGCTTCAACGACAGCCACACCCCCCTGCTCGTCGCCTGCCGCGACGGACACGACGAGATCGTGGAACTGCTGCTGGCGGCGGGCGCGGACGTGAACGCCGTGGAGCCCACCTTCGGTGCGGTGCCCCTGCACAAGGCCGTCTACAACGGACACGCGGGCATCACCGCCGTCCTGGTCCGGCAGACGGGCATCGACCTCGACTTCCAGGGAGCGACCAACGGCTACAGCCCGCTGCACGACGCGCTCTGGCACGGCTACGAGGACTGCGCCCGCACGCTCGTCGAGGCCGGTGCCCGGCTCGACCTGCGCGGCCACGACGGCAAGACGCCGCTCGACCTCGCCGTCGAGGTGTTCGGCGCCGGACACGGGCTCACCGAGCTGATCCGCACCCGCAGCGCCCGCTGACCCGCGGAGCGCACCCAGCGACACCCCCGCACAGACAGGGAGTTGAAGCATGCTGTTCTACGTCCAGATGAAGTGGAAGCACGAGGGGCGTATCACCCTCGACGAGCTGTGGGAGCTCGAGCAGGACGAAGCGGCGCACGCCCAGGAGACCGTCGACTCCGGCTTCTGCGTCGGCATCTGGAAGGTGGCCGCGCAGAAGCGGGTCATCGCCATCATCGACTCGCCGGACGCGGAGGAACTGGACCGCACCGCCCTGGGCCGGCTGCCCATGCGCGAGTACCTGGAGTTCGAGACCGTCTGGCCGCTGCGCGACTACCTCGGCTTCGCCGAGGACGTCAAGCAGCGCTACAAGGTCTGAACGCGACGAGGAGACCGAGCCTGTGAGCCGCGAACGTACCCGCACCGCCCTCGTCACCGGCGCCAACCGCGGCATCGGTCTCGAGACCGTCCGCCGGCTCGAGCGGGCCGGACTCGACGTCGTCCTCGCCGCGCGCGACCGCGCGCGCGGCCTGGACGCGGCCCGCACGCTCGGCGCCGCGAACATCCGGGTGGAAGAACTGGACGTCGCCGATGCCGGGAGTGTCGCGGCGTGCGCCCAGCGGCTGGCCGACGACGGCATCGGCGTCGACGTGCTGGTCAACAACGCCGGGATCTACCCCACCGACCCGTTCTTCTCCCTCGACGAGGAGACACTGCGCCGCACTCTGGACGTGAACCTCATGGGCGCCTTCCGCACGTGCCGGGCGTTCTGCCCCGGCATGGCGGAACGCGGCTACGGACGTGTGGTCCATGTGTCCTCGGGTCTCGGGGCCGTGAGCGACGGCAACATCCCCTCTCCGGCCGCGTACGGCATCTCCAAAGCAGCCCTGAACGCGCTGACGCTGGTGGTGTCCGCGGCCGTTCCGCCCAGCGTCAAGGTCAACGCGGTCTGTCCGGGCTGGGTCCGCACCGACATGGGAGGAGCGGGAGCGCCGACGAGCGTCGAGCAGGGCGCCGACACGGTGGCCTGGCTGGCCCTGCTGCCCGACTCCGGCCCCACCGGGGGCTTCTTCCGTGACCGCACGAGGATCGCCTGGTGAGCGCGCTGCGGGCCGTCGCCGTGGCGCTGGGGGTGGCGGCCGTTCTGGTCACCGCGACGCTGTACGCCAGTGACTACGCGTGGGCGGCGGCGAAAGAGGCCCTGCGCAGCACCCCCGCCGAGCACGACCGGGAAGCGCTGGCGGCGCTGGATCCCGCGGTGCGCGGCTATGTCGATGCCGTCGCCGCCCGGGACCTGGACGCCCTGGTCACCGTGTTCGACCCGCACGCCACGGTCGACGACACCGGCCGCCTGTTCCGCGGCCGTGCCGCGATCGAGGACTGGGCCCGCGACGAGGTCGTGGGCGGCAGCGTCGTCGTCCTGCACACCACGCCCGCCGGTGCGGGCCCGACCGTCCTGCTGCGCTTCGATCCGGCAGGGCTCATGGCCCCGTTCCGGGCCCGGTACGCGTTCGACGTCGAGCACGACGTGATCACCCGGATCACCCTGCGCTACGCCTGACCGCCGTCACCCTGAGGAGTTCGCCATGCCCCACCGCCCTTTGCCGACCGCCCTCGCCCTGGCCGCTGTGCTGCTGGCCGGCTGCTCCGAGCAGGGGAACACTCCCCCGCGCGCGACCCCGTCGACGGCGTCGGGTCCCGTGCGCTCGGGCGACGCGGTCGCGGACGACGACGCCACCGCCGAGGCAGCTGACAGAGCGGTGGATCCCGCCGCCCAGGCCTACGTCGACGCGGTGGCCCACGAGGACCTCGACGCACTCGTGCGCGCCTTCCATCCCGATGCGCAACTCATCGACGTGGAGCGCACGTTCAGCGGCCGGGACGAGATCCGCGACTGGGCCCGCGACGAGGTCATCGGTGGCCGGCTCACCGTCCTGAAGAACACGCCCACCCGCGGCGGGACGACCCTGCTCGTTCGTTTCGCCCCCGGCGGGCACGGCGGATTCGAGGCGAACTACGCCTTCGACGTCCGCGACGGACGCATAGCCCGGCTCAATCTGCAGTACGCCTGACCGCGCCGTCGCGCCCCTGTTCCGTCCTCTTCCAAGGAGTGGCTCTCCCATGAGCACCGCCACCGCACCGGGGCCCGGCATGCCCCGCAACAACCTCGCCCTGGGCGCCCTCGGCCTGGGCGCCTTCGCCATCGGCACCGCCGAACTCGTCATCGTCGGTGTCCTCAACCTCGTCTCCGACGATCTGGACGTCTCGCTGAGCACGGCCGGCCTGCTGGTCACCGCGTACGCGCTCGGCATCTCGATCGGCGGCCCGATCGTCACCGCCGCGACCATCAAGATGTCGCGGCACACGCTGTTGTGCACGGCTCTGGCTGTCTTCGTCCTGGGCAATCTGGCCGCCGTCTTCGCCGGCGTCTTCGGTCTGCTGGTGGCGGCGCGCGTGCTGTGCGGCGCCCTGCACGGGCTGTTCCTCGGCGCGGCGTCCGCCGTCGCCACCGGCCTGGTCGCCCCGGAACACCGCGGCCAGGCAGTCGGTCTGGTCTTCGGCGGGATCTCCGTCTCGACGGTCTTCGGCGTGCCGCTGGGCACCCTGCTCGGCCAGAGTCTCGGCTGGCAGGCCACGTTCGCCGGTGTGGCCGTTCTCGGCGTCGTGGCCCTCGTGGTGATCATGATGTGGGTGCCCGCGGTCAGGAGCAGCGGCTCGAGTGACCTCACCTCGCAGGCACAGCACGCGTTC
>NZ_WWIA01000813.1 GCF_009870065.1 Streptomyces sp. SID5785
CAGCGGCGGCGGCGAGGACGTCCGGCCCGCCGGGGTCACCGGCTCCCAGGACGTCATCGCGCACCCCGACCAGTCACCGCCGAAGGACGTCATCGCCGCGGGACGGACCGCGCTGGCCTCCTTCGCCAGCACCCGGCAGGTCGTCTTCGACAACGGCGACGGGGAACTGGTGCGGACGTACGGCGTTCTCGACCCGGACACCAGGACGTACCGCAGGACCACGCGCTGGAGCTGGCTGACCGTCGCCCCGGGACTGCGCACCGCCGCCGTCCTGGAGAAGAAGCTGCCCGCGTCGCGGATCGGACTGCTCGATCTCGCGACGAACAGGGTGAAGCGCTGGATCCCGGTGGCACAGGGGACCGCCGGGGTCCGGTTCTCGCCCGACGGCACCAGGCTCGTCGCGACGACGTACGCGAAGGACCCGGACCGGCTGTACAAGAAGTTCCCGGTGCACGACGGCAGCGGCAAGGCCTCGCCGGGAATCGACTTCCGGTCGTCCCGCACCGGGTTCGCCGTCGTCGACGTCAGGACCGGGCACAGCGAGTGGCACAAGGTGTCCGAGAACGACGACATCAACGCCCGCCAGGACTTCGAGTTCAGCGCCACCGGCCGGCTCGTGCACGCCGGTGTCATGACGGGCGGTGTGCCCGAGCAGTACTTCGACCTGAAGGGCCGCAAGGCCCCCGTGCCCGCCGCCGAACGCCATGTGCAGTGGTACGTCCAGGCGGGGCTCTCGCCCGACGGCAAGCACGTCGCCGGGGACTTCGCGGGGCGCGGCAAGGAGATCGCCGTCGCCGTGAACGACGCCCGCACCGGCGAACGGGTCGAGAAGCTGCCCGCCCAGCAGCTCGTCGCGTGGGCCGACAACAAGCGGGTCGTCGCCTGGGGCTGCGACCCGAAGCGGTGCGACGGCAAGGGGGAGTTCCGCAACCAGCTCCTGCTGATCACCCTCGGCAGCCACGAGGTCGTCCCGCTCAGCGACTTCCGCAAGGCGTCCGACGCCTACCCGGGGCGCTGGGACCCGCAGTTCACGCAGCGCTGAGCAGCGCCCCGTACGCGGCGAGGAGCCCGTCGGCCGCGGCCCGGCCGGCGGGCAGCAGGGGTGCGCGGACGGGGCCGCCGCCCGGCAGGCCCAGCGTGGTGAGGAGGGACTTCGCGGTGACGGCGCCGGGCAGGCCCCCGTTCATCATCGCGTCCGTGAGCGCGACGGTCTCCCGCTGCCGCCGCGCCGCGTCCGCGGTGGCGCCCGCGTCGTAGGCGTCGACGATCGCGCGGACGGCGGCGGGCGCGACGTTGGCCACGGTCGACACGCAGCCCGCGCCGCCGAGGGCGCGCAGCGCGAGCACGTACTCGTCGCACCCCGTGTAGTAGGCCAGGTCGGTGGCGGCCATGACCTTCTGGGTGCCGAGCAGGTCGTAGGCGCAGTCCTTGACCGCCACGATCCGGGGGTGCTCCGCGAGCGCGGTCGTCGTGGCCGGCTCGATCCGGGTGCCGGTGCGGCCCGGGATGTCGTAGAGCATCAGCGGCAGCCCGGTCGCGTCCGCGAGGGTGCGGAAGTGGGCGGCCACGGCGTCCTGCGGGGGCCGGACGTAGGAGGGGGCGGCCGCCAGCAGGCCGTCGGCGCCCGCCCGTTCGGCCGCGCGGGCGAGCTCCGTGCTGTGCCGGGTGTCCGCCGTGCCGATCCCGGTGAGCACGCTCGCGCGCCCCGCCACGGCCGCGCGCACCGCCCGCACGAGGGCTGCCTTCTCCGCGTCCGACGTCGTCGAGGACTCGCCGGTCGTCCCGGACAGCACGAGACCCTCGCAGCCCTCCGTCACGAGCCGGTCGGCCAGGTGCTGCGCGGCGTCCAGGTCCACGGCACCGCCGTCCGCGGTGAAGGGCGTGACCATCGCGCACAGGACGCGGCCGAACGGGGGTGCGGGGCGCCCGGGGGCGGTGTCGTCGCTCATGCGGGAAGTGTCGGACGCCCGACCGTGAAGCTCCACTTAAATCTGCTACGACATCGAGCGGAGCAACGCTGAGAGGTGCCTGGTGAGGCGTACGGACCGGACATCTGAGCGGGGCCGGAATTCCTTCAGACGGCCCATCGCGGATCCGATGAACCGCACAGAGAGTGTCCGACGGTTCACGAGGAGTGAGTGTGCGAGACGTGGTGACGGCCCTGGCCATGCCCGCCGTGATGTGTGCGAGCGGCATCTACGCGGCGGCCGACGCCTGGTGGCGCCGTCGCCGCCCCTCGCCTCCGCCCTACTCCCACGCAGGGCGGCGCCTGGCGGGGGAGCGGGCGGTGGCCGTCGCCGAGGCCGTGGTCGCCGACGAGTACGCGCTCCTGTCGGCGGCCGGGCGGCCGGCCGGACTCGCGGGCCGGCCGGCCGACTGACGGCGGTGCGCCGTCACGGGCGCAGGCGCAGCACCTGCGGGTCGTGGTCGCTGATCTGGTCGTGGAACTCGCTGTTGAGGTGCACGCTGTCGTACGCGAACGGGCCCCGGCGGATCGACGGGCTCACCAGGATCTGGTCGAGCACCTGGCTGTTGCCCTGGTAGTCGTACGTGTAACGCTCCTTCTTCGGCAGCGACTTGATCGCCGACCAGAGCGCGCCGCCCGCCTCCAGGCGCTGCGCGGTGCCGGAGAACTCGAAGTCGTTGATGTCGCCGAGGGCGATCACGTCCGCGTCGCGCTGCACCTTCAGGACGTCCTTGACGAACGCGTTGACCTCGTCGGCCTGCGCGTGCCGCTGCGTCTCCGAGCTGCGCGCCGGGGGCTGGTAGCGGGAGGTCAGGCCCTGGTCGCCGCCCTTGGACGCGAAGTGGTTCGCGATCACGAAGACGGTCCGGCCGCGGAAGGTGAACTCGCCGGCCAGCGGCTTGCGGCTGTTCTTCCAGGCGTCGGACGCGGGCGAGATCCGGCCGGGGGACGCGGTCAGCGCCGCCTTGCCGTGCGCGGCCCGCGTCACGCCGACGGCGGTCGTCGCGTCGCCGCCCGCGCGGTCGGTGAAGGACACCCGCTCCGGGTTGAAGAGGAACACCTGGCGGATGTTGCCGCCCGGCTCGCCGCCGTCCTGGCCGTCGACCGGGTCGATGCCGCGCCACGCATAGCGCGGGCCGCCGGCCGCGACGATCGCGTCGATCAGCTTCCCGACGGTCACGTCCGAGGCGACCGTGCCGCTGTCCTCCGCGCCGTCGTTGTCCTGGATCTCCTCCAGGGACACGATGTCGGGCGAGCGCAGGTGGTCGACGATCGCGCTCGCGTGCGCCGCGAAGGTGTCGTCGGACGGGTCGAGGTTCTCCACGTTGTACGTGGCCACGGCCAGCTCGGCGGACTTCTGCCGCCGCGTCGTCTCGCGCCGCAGCCCGCCCTGCTCCAGCGTCCCGAGGTCCCGGGCGACCAGGGTGTACCCGCCGAACTGGTTGAAGTCCAGGGGGCCTTCGGTGGTGCCGGCGAGGGTGTCACCGACGTCCGCCGCGGGGAAGTCGGCGGTGGCGCCGAGCGACTGGATCTGCAGCCGGCCGGTGTTCTGGGCGTCGTACGAGCCGTACCGGGTGCCGCCCCGGGCGGTCCGGTTCTCGTGCGGCTTCACGGTGACCCACAGCTCGGTGTACGGATCGGTCGCGGTGACGACCCGTGACGAGCCGATCCGTACGTTCTGGCCCTCGAGGGACTCGTAGTAGTCGAGGGCGTACGCGCGCGGGCGCAGCGGCAGCGCGTCGACCGAGCCCTGGGCGGCCGGGTCGCCCTGCGGGGCGTACGCGGCGGGGACCGAGCGGGCGTCGATGCGGGTGACGGGGATCTCGTGGCCCGAGGAGACGACGGTGACGGCCGGCCGGGATATCTCGGTCAGCGACTGGTTCCCGGAGGCGGCGCCGCCCGGGACGTACTCGGTGACCGTGCCGGACACCGTCACCGCGTCGCCGGCCCGCACCGTCGGCGTCGAGCCCGTGAACACGAACACGCCCTCGCTGGTGGCCGGGTCGTCGTCGGGCCGGGTGTCCTGGAACCAGAAGCCCTTGGACGAGCCGTACGCACGGACCCCGGTCACGACCCCGGCGACGTCCGTGACGGCCCGGCCCGCGAGCGGGGAGACGCGGGTGGAGCCCTGGATGTCGTGGATGGCGACGGCGTCGGCGTGCGCGGGCGTGACCGCGAGCACGGTGCCGGCCGCGCCGCAGGCGGTGACGACGGCGAGCGCGGCGAGCCGCGACCGGGAGAACACAGAGAACACAGAGGAGGCGGAGAACGCGGGACGTGCTGACTGGCTCGGCAAGGGATCCCTCCGGGGACGTGCGAGTGGCGAGCGCCGGGACGAGGGCGGATTTCTACGCGCGTCAATCTCTTTCCTGGGCAGGGGAGTTGTCAAGGTCGCGCGAGTGGCCGCACCCCGTCCGGCCTCTGACGGGTACATGAACCGGCGAAAGACTGGTCAATCCGTTCAGGGCCTGTCCGGCGGGTCATGTCGCGGGCGCGGG
>NZ_WWIA01000814.1 GCF_009870065.1 Streptomyces sp. SID5785
ACCCCGGCCACCAGCCACAGGGCGCTGGTCCCGAAGCCCGAGACGAGCACGGCGAGCAAGCAGCGCGCGGCAGTGCGGTCGCGCAGCACACGGACGAGCGGACGGCCGGCGCACGGCCCGCGGGAAGAGGTCATGGCCGCCGAGCCTGGACCTGAGGCCCCGTCGGGCGCATGAGGCAACCGCCTTATGCGCGCCGGGGTCCAGGGCGCCGCGCCTGAGGCGTCAGTCGCGCCCGGAGCGCCCGGCGCGCTCGACGTGCTCGACGTTCAGGGCGAAGGCCCGGCCGGGCACCGGCCCGCGCGCCCCGCCCGGCACGATCCAGAACGTGCCGTGGGTGCCCGGCACGGAGCGGAAGTCCTGGGTGAGGACGGCGAGTTCGGCGGCGCCGTCACCGTCCAGGTCCGCCGCGGCGAGCGCCCCGCCGAAGAGGTCCCTGTCGCCCGCGGGCGCGTCCGCGCGGGCCGCCGTCATGCCGACGTCGTCGCGGTCGAAGGTCACGGTCGCCCGCGCGGCGAGGCCGTGCGGACCGCCGGGGAACACCGAGACGGTGCCCGCACGGTTCAGCGCGCCCGTGACGTCCCCCGTGACCAGGTCGTCCCGGCCGTCACCGGTCACGTCCGCGACCGTCCACCGGTCGCCCGTCGGGGGCTCGGTCGGCGCCCGTCCCGCACAGGGCCCGGACCGGCCGCCGTAGACGACGCGGGCCCGCTCCCCGGTCGACATGTCGGTACGGCCGGTGAGCAGGTCGGTGCGCCCGTCGCCGTCGAAGTCGCCGGTCGTGCGGGCCGTCAGGGTGCCGGACGGCGCCGTGAGCGGGGGCGGCGTGCCGGAGTCGTCCTCCGGGTCGTAGGGCCGGGTCCGCCCGTCGCCGAGCGCCCGCAGCCCGCCCGTACGGGTCACCGTGCGCCCGGGGCCGTACCGGTACGCGGCCGCGTCCACCGCGTACGACGACCACGCGGCGCCGTCGTCGTCGGAGCGGGTCGAGCGGGAGCCCGCGCCGCGGTCGCCCTCGACGACGAACTCGTCCCGCCCGTCGCCGTCGAAGTCGCCCGCCGTGAGCCGGTCCGCGAAGACCGTGCCGCGCCGGGTCACATCCACGTACCGGCGCTGCGCCGGCCGCCCGTCGCGGTCGAACGGGCCGAAGTCGACCGCCGCGCAGCGCACCGGGTCGCGCCGGTCGGCGGTCGCGGTGAACGGGCCCGAGACCAGGTCGAGCCGCCCGTCACCGTCGAAGTCCCCGGCCGCGACCGGCGGGGCGTCCGTCGCCGGGAGTTCGGCGCGCGTCCCGGCGAGGCCGCCCGTACCGCCCCACACGAACACCGGGCGGTACGTGGGCGCGTGCGCGCCGGCGCTGCTCCGGAAGACGCGCAGGAGCAGGTCGGTCCGGCCGTCGGCGTCCCAGTCGCCGCTCAGGTGGGTCAGCGCGGTGATGTCCCCGGAGTTCTCGGCGGCGCCGGGCACGAGCCCGGGGAACCGGCCGGTCACCGAGACCGTGCGCCCGGCCGGGGCCCCGCCCCGGGCGCCGAGCAGCAGGACGACGGCCGCCCGGGACGGCGTGCCGGGCTTCCCGTACCGGCCTTCCAGGAACAGGTCGTGGCGCCCGTCGCCGTCGAAGTCGGCCCCGGCCGGGGGTGTTCGGCGAGCGGGGCGTGCCGTGGGTGCGGGGGACGCGGCGGCGGCCCGGGGCGTCGTGCAGCGCCCCGGGTCCGCGTGCGCCGCGGCCCCGTCCCGCGACCCGCCGCCCGCTCCCGTGCAGGAGACGGCGAGCAGCAGGGCGGCGCAGGCCGCCGCGAGGGGAAGCCGGGGCCGCCGGGCGCGGCGACGGCGAGAGGAGCGGTCCATGGCCTCCATCCCCCCATGCGCGGGCGGCGTTGAGCTCACGGGACGGTCACCATCGGGTCACGCACGCGGGCCGCGACGCCCCGCCCGGGGCGCTGTCCGGGCGCCGCCCGGGGCGCCGCCCGCGGCAAGACAGAAAGCGCTTGCGGATTTCCGGGACTTCTTTTGTCCGAAGCGTTGACGAAACCGTGTGGCCGCTTCTAGCTTCAACGCGTCGTACTTCGTACGTCATATATGAGACGCGATACGCCATACACCGAGAGGCGCACATGACCTCTGTCCCGACGCCGATCCCCTCCCGCACCCAGTACGTCCAGGAGGAGATCAAGCGCCGCATCCTGACCGGTCAGCTCACCCCCGGGCAGGCCCTCGTCGAGACCGACCTGGCCGCACAGTTCGGGGTGTCCAAGACCCCGGTCCGCGAGGCGCTCAAGACCCTCGCCGGCACCGGACTCGTCGTCATGAACCAGTACAAGGGCGTCACGGTGCGCATGGTGGACGCGGACATGGCCCGCGAGGTCTACGACGTGCGCCTGCTGCTCGAACCCGAGGCGCTGCGCCGCACCGTGCACCGGCGGGCCCGCCTCGACGAGGCCGCCGCCGCCCTCGCCCGCTCCGACTCCGCGACGGACACCGCGCAGCGCTCCCTCGCCAACCGCGAGTTCCACCGCGCGCTCTACGCCCCCTGCGGCAACCCGCTCCTCGGCCGCATGCTCGACGAGGTCCGCGACCAGGCCGCCCTCGTCTCCGCCGTCGCCTGGGCCGCCGACCCGTCCTGGGAGCGGGAGGCCGCCGAGCACCGCGAGATCCTCGAACTCGCCCTGGCCGGTGACGCGCAGGGCGCCTCCCGGGCCCTGCGCGACCACATCGCCTCGTTCGTGCGGCGCGCCTTTCCCGAGGCCGCGGACGCAGAGGACGGGACCCTGTGACGGCCGCCCGCCGGACCCCGACGGACTTCGAGACGCAGCGCACCGCGCTGGCCGGAGTCGTCGCCATCCCGGTCACCCCGTTCGCCGCCGACGGCTCCGTCGAACGGCCCACGCTGCGCGCCCTGCTGCGCCGCCTGCTCGACGGCGGCGTGCGAACCCTCACCCCGAACGGCAACACCGGCGAGTTCTACGCCCTGACCGCCGACGAGCGCCGTCTCGTCACCGAGGTCACCCTCGACGAGTCCGCCGGACAGGGCGCCGTCCTCGTCGGCGTCGGCCACGACGTGCCCGGCGCCGTCGCCGACGCCCGGCACGCCCGCGACCACGGCGCCCCCATGGTGATGGTCCACCAGCCCGTGCACCCGTACGTCTCCGAGGCCGGCTGGCTCGACTACCACCGGGCGATCGCCGAGGCCGTCCCCGAGCTCGGCGTCGTCCCGTACATCAAGAACCCGGCCCTGTCCGGCGCCCGCCTCGCCGAACTCGGTGCGGCCTGCCCCAACGTCATCGGCGTCAAGTACGCGGTGCCGGACGCCGCCCGCTTCGCCGCGTTCGCCCGCGACGCGGGCCTGGACCGCTTCGTCTGGATCGCCGGCCTCGCCGAACCGTACGCGCCGTCCTACTTCTCGGCCGGCGCCACCGGCTTCACCTCCGGGCTCGTCAACGTCGCCCCCGGTGTCTCCCTCGCCATGCTCGACGCGCTGCGGGCCGGCGACCACCCCGCCGCCATGAAGGTGTGGGAACAGATCCGCCGCTTCGAGGAGCTGCGCGGCGCCGACGCCTCCGCCAACAACGTCTCCGTCGTCAAGGAGGCCCTCGCCTCGCTCGGCCTGTGCCGCCGCGACGTCCGCCCGCCCAGCCACGTCGTCCCCGACGCCCTGCGCGCCGAGATCGCCGCCATCGCCGCGGGGTGGTCCATATGACCCCCGCCCCACGGGCCCGGCTCGCCCCCGAAGAACTGCGCTCGCACCAGTGGTACGGCACCGAGGGCCGGCTGCGCACCTGGTCGCACAACGCCCGGATGCGGCAGCTCGGTCACTCCGACGAGGAGTACCGGGGCCGCCCCTTCGTCGCCGTCCTCAACACCTGGTCCGACATCAACCCCTGCCACGTCCATCTGCGCGAGCGCGCCGAGGCGGTCAAGCGGGGCGTGTGGCAGGCGGGCGGCTTCCCGCTGGAGTTCCCGGTGGCCACGCTCTCGGAGACGTACCAGAAGCCCACCCCGATGCTCTACCGCAACCTCCTCGCCATGGAGACCGAGGAACTCCTGCGCTCCTACCCGGTGGACGCGGCCGTGCTGCTCGGCGGCTGCGACAAGTCGACCCCGGCGCTCCTGATGGGCGCCACCTCCGCCGACGTGCCCGCCCTGTTCGTGCCCGCGGGCCCGATGCTCCCCGGCCACTGGCGCGGCGAGACCCTCGGCTCCGGCACCGACATGTGGAAGTACTGGGACGAGCACCGGGCCGGCCGGCTCACCGACTGCGAACTGCGCGACCTCCAGGGCGGTCTGGCCCGCTCGCCCGGCCACTGCATGACGATGGGCACCGCCTCCACGATGACCGCGGCCGCCGAGGCCCTCGGCATGACCCTGCCCGGCGCCTCCTCGATCCCCGCCGTCGACTCCGCGCACGAGCGGATGGCCGCCGCCTCCGGACGCCGCGCCGTCGACCTCGCCTGGACCGCACTGCGGCCCTCCGAGATCCTCACCCGGGACGCGTTCGAGGACGCCGTCACCACCGTGCTCGGACTCGGCGGCTCCACCAACGCGGTCATCCACCTCATCGCGATGGCCGGACGCGCCGGGGTGCCGCTCACCCTCGACGACTTCGACCGCATCGCCCGCACCGTGCCGGTCCTCGCCAACGTCCGCCCCGGCGGCCGCACGTACCTCATGGAGGACTTCCACTTCGCGGGCGGGCTGCCCGGCTTCCTCTCCCGCGTCACCGACCTGCTCCACCTCGAACGCCCCACCGTCAACGGCACCCTGGGCGGGCAGCTGGCCGGCGCCGTCGTCCACGACGACGACGTCATCCGCACCCGGCGGAACCCGGTGGCCGAGGAGGGCGGCGTCGCCGTCCTGCGCGGCAACCTCTGCCCGGACGGCGCCGTCGTCAAGCACATCGCCGCCGACCCCCGCCTCCTGAAGCACACCGGCCCCGCCGTCGTCTTCGACGACTACCGGCAGATGCAGCGCGACATCGACGACCCGGAGCGCGGCATCACCGCCGACAGTGTCCTCGTCCTGCGCAACGCGGGACCCAAGGGCGGCCCCGGCATGCCCGAGTACGGCATGCTCCCGATCCCCGCCCACCTGCTCGAACAGGGCGTGCGCGACATGGTGCGGATCTCCGACGCCCGGATGAGCGGCACCAGTTACGGCACCTGCGTCCTGCACGTCGCCCCCGAGTCCTACGTCGGCGGACCGCTCGCCCTGGTCCGCGAGGGCGACACCGTCACCCTCGACGTCGCGGCCCGCAGCCTGCACCTCCACGTGGACGACGCGGAGCTGGAGCGCCGCCGCGCCGCCTGGAGCCCGCCGCCCGAGCGCCACACCCGCGGCTACGGAGCGCTCTACGACGAGCAGATCACCCAGGCCGACACGGGCTGCGACTTCGCCTTCCTGGCCCGCCCCGGCGAGACCGCCGACCCCTACGCGGGCTGACCGCCCCGAGCCGCCACCCCGTACGAACGGAGAGCCGACCATGGCAACGACCTCCGCCGTGGCCACCGTGCCAAGGCCCGAGGGGCCCCCGAAGCCGCGCAAGCGCCGCTCGGCCACCCCGCGGAAGCTGCCCTACCTGCTCATCGCGCCCGCCGGGCTGCTCATGCTCGGGTTCATCGCGTATCCCGTCCTGAACGTCTTCTTCACCGCGTTCCAGCACGAGAACCCGACCAAGCCCTGGCGCGACGGATTCGCCGGCTGGGACAACTTCACGCGCATCTTCACCGAGGACGACCAGTTCTGGACGGCCCTCGCCTTCAGCGGCAAATGGGTCGTCGTCGAGGTCGGCCTCCAGCTCCTGCTCGGACTCGCGCTCGCCCTCATCGTCCACCAGAGCTTCGTCGGCCGCGCCCTGTCCCGCGCCCTCGTCTTCTCCCCGTGGGCCGTCTCCGGCGTCCTCACGAGTGCGATCTGGGTCCTGCTCTACAACTCCCAGACCGGTGTGACCCGTTACCTCGCCGATCTCGGCCTCGCCGACTACGGGTCCAGCTGGTTGTCCGACCCCGGCACGGTCTTCCCGGCCGCGATCGTCGCCGACCTGTGGCGCGGCGTCCCCTTCTTCGCGATCCTCATCCTCGCCGACCTGCAGACCGTCTCCAAGGACCTCTACGAGGCCGCCGAGGTCGACGGGGCCTCCCGCTTCCGGCAGTTCCTGCACATCACCCTGCCCCACCTGCGCGACGCCATCGTCCTGTCGACGCTGCTGCGCATGGTCTGGGAGTTCAACAACGTCGACCTGCTCTACACCCTCACCGGCGGCGGACCGGCCGGCCAGACCACCACCCTGCCGCTCTACGTCGCCAACATCTCCGTGGACGCCCACGACTTCGGCTACGCGTCGGCCCTGACCACCGTCGCCTTCGTGATCCTCCTCTTCTGCTCGATCGTCTACCTCCGGCTGAGCAAGTTCGGGGGCGACGACACATGACCACCACCCAGGAGGCCCCCGTGGCCGTCACCGACCTCCCGCACACCCGCGACACCGTCCGCTCCGGCTCCGGCGGCACCCCCGCCCGCTCCCGCAGGCAGCGGCGCGCCTGGGACGAGGCGCCCCGCTGGCAGATCTACCTGCCGCTCGCCGTGTACCTGCTCTTCACGCTCGTGCCGTTCTACTGGATGCTGCTGTTCGCGCTGCGTCCCGCGGGCACCACCGGACTGCTGCCCTGGCCGCTGACGTTCGAGCACTTCGACAAGGTGTGGACCGAGCGCAGCTTCGGCGTCTTCTTCCAGAACAGCCTGATCGTCGGCGGCGCCACCCTCGTCATGACGACGCTGGTCTCGCTGGCCGGCGGATACGCCCTGGCCCGCTTCGACTTCAAGGTCAAACGCGGCTTCCTGCTCGCGCTGCTCTGCTCCCAGTTCGTGCCCGGCGCGCTGCTGCTCGTCCCGTTGTTCAAGGTGTTCGCCGGCCTGCAGATGATCAACTCGCTGGGCAGCGTCGTCATCGCCGAGACCGTCTTCCAGCTGCCGCTGTCGATGATCCTGCTCAGCAACTTCATCAAGAACGTGCCGTACTCGCTCGAGGAGGCCGCCTGGGTCGACGGCTGCGGCCGCTTCCGCGCCTTCTGCGCCGTCGTGCTGCCCATGCTGCGGCCCGGCCTCGTCGCCGTCGGCTCCTTCGCCTTCGTGCACAGCTGGAACCACTTCCTGTTCGCCCTCATGTTCCTGTCCAAGCAGGACCTCCAGACCATCCCCGTCGGCCTCAACACCCTGCTGTCCGCCGACTCCGTGGACCTCGGCGCCCTCGCCGCGGGCGGCGTCGTCGCCGCCGTGCCCGTCGTGATCGTCTTCGCCTTCATCCAGAAGTACCTGGTCACAGGCTTCAGCGCCGGGGCGGTGAAGGGATGAGCGCCGACCCGGCCCGCCGCGCTCCGGTCCCCGTCGTCCTCGCCGGCGCCCGCGGTCACGGCCGCCACCACCTCGCGAACATCCGGCGCCTGGCCGCGGCCGGCCGGGTCACCCTCGCCGGGGTCTGCGAGCTCACCCCGCTCACCCCCGACGAACTCGCCGGATTCGACGCCCCCGTCGCGCAGTCCGCCGACCTCGGCGCACTCCTCGACACCACCGGCGCCCGCGTGGCCGTCGTCTGCACCCCGATCCCCACCCACACCGACCTCGCCCTGACCGCCGCCGCCCGCGGCGTCCACCTGCTCCTGGAGAAGCCGCCCGCCCCCTCCTTCGCGGCCTACGCCCGCATGCGGCAGGGCGTCGAGACAGCCGGCGTCGCCTGCCAGATCGGCTTCCAGTCCCTCGGCTCGCACGCCGTGCCGCACATCCGCCGGCTCGTCCGCGACGGCGCCGTCGGCACGCCCCTCGGCGTCGGCGCGGCCGGGGCCTGGGCCCGCGACGAGGCCTACTACCGGCGCGCCCCCTGGGCCGGACGCCGCCGCGACGCGGACGGCACCGACGTCACCGACGGGGTCCTGACCAACCCGCTCGCCCACGCCGTCGCCACCGCCCTCGCCCTCGACGGGTCCACCGCCGCGGACGACGTCACGGCCGTGCGCACCGAACTGTTCCGCGCCAACGCGATCGAGGCCGACGACACGTCGAGCGCCGAGATCGACACCCGCGCCGGCACCCGCGTCGCCGTCACCGCGACGCTGTGCGCCGAACAGCCCGGCGAACCGTACGCCGTCGTGCACGGCAGCCGCGGCCGCATCACCTTCTGGTACAAGCAGGACCGGGTCCTCGTGCAGCGCGCCGGGCACGGACCCGAGGAGAGCGTGCACGGCCGCACCGACCTCCTGGAGAACC
>NZ_WWIA01000815.1 GCF_009870065.1 Streptomyces sp. SID5785
TTGCTCGACCACAAGGAGCGCGGAGCGCTGGGCCTGGCGCGTCCGCTCGGTGCCGCGCTCGCGGCGGCGGTGCGGGCCGGGCTGGCACACGGGGCCGGAACGGAGCACGGCGGTGCGGAGCACGGCGGTGCGGAGCACGGCGGTGCGGACGGCGCCGTGAGGGAGCGGGGTGCGGGCGGCCGCGTGGACGAACAGGGTGCGGGCGGTCGCGTGCAGGAGCCGGGTGCGGTGGTGGCGCTCGTGCCGATGCCCTCCGCGCCGCAGGCCGTGCGGGCGCGCGGCCACGACCCGACGCTGCGGATCGCCCGGGCCGCCGCGGCCGGGCTGCGCGGGTCGGGGGTGCGGGCGCGGGTGCTCGCGGTGCTGCGTCAGCGGCGAACGCCTGCCGACCAGGCGGGGCTGGACGCGCGGGAGCGGCTGGCCAACGTCGCCGGGGCGCTGGAGGTGACGCGCGGTGGAGCCGCACCGCTGACCGAAGTCGGCCGGATCGTGCTGGTCGACGATCTCATGACGACCGGTGCGTCATTGGCCGAGGCGGCACGCGCCGTACGTGCCGCGATGCCGCCAGGAACGCGTTCCGTAACCATGCGTGGAGGTGCCGATTCCGGGCAGGGAATGCCAGGTGGGATCGCCTTCGGCGCGGCTGTGATCGCAGCTTCTCCGGATTCCTTCGAAATAAACCGGAACTGATCCCGATTCTGCGTCGTTGCAGGTAGTGAGAGGGTTCATTCACCTGAATGGAGGTACGAGCCGGTAGAGGGTGACGACATCCGCCCGGGCGAGATATGTTCAGTTGTGAGGAACTCGGCAGGAAAGACAGGCGCCGGACCTCGCATACTCGGAATGCCCGCCCCGATGGTTTGTACAAAGATTTTCGCCATCACCCGAAGTGGTGGGGTGGAGATCTTGTCCACGGGGGAGGAGGAGGTGGAAGTCACCGAGTCCGCGACTCCGGAAGTGGCCGGAGTCTGGTGCAAGAGGGAGATGCTCCGCCATGGGAGCGGAGCTATCCGGGAACGGAGTTCTGCGTGGACATCGTCGTCAAGGGCCGCAAGACCGAGGTACCGGAGCGGTTCCGCAAGCACGTGGCCGAGAAGCTGAAGCTGGAGAAGATCCAGAAGCTCGACGGCAAGGTGATCAGCCTCGACGTGGAGGTGTCCAAGGAGCCCAACCCCCGGCAGGCCGACCGGTGCGACCGCGTGGAGATCACGCTGCGCACGCGAGGCCCCGTGATCCGGGCGGAAGCCGCGGCGAACGACCCGTACGCGGCGCTCGACCTGGCCACGGAGAAGCTGGACGCCCGGCTCCGCAAGGAGCACAGCAAGCGGTCCACGCGGCGCGGGGCGAAGCGGATCTCGGCGGCCGAGGTCGCCGAGCGCGTCCCCGACGCCGCCACGCTCAACGGGGACGGCACGATCGCCAAGGACGACTCCGAGGCGGACGGCGTACCGACCACGATGATCGGCTCCCTCGAGGTCCAGGGCGAAGGCCCCCTCGTCGTACGGGAGAAGACCCACGTGGCGGCGCCCATGTCGCTCGACCAGGCGCTCTACGAGATGGAGCTGGTCGGGCACGACTTCTATCTGTTCGTCGACTCCGAGACCAAGGAACCCAGCGTCGTCTACCGGCGTCACGCCTACGACTACGGCGTCATCCACGTCAGTTCGGACCCGATGGTCGCCGAGGCCCGGGCCGCGGACGCGGGAGACGCCATCGGCGGCTGATCCCGTCCGGGCGGACCGGGCGGACCGACCGAACAACCACTCATCCGGTGCCCCTGGAGTGCGTGTGCGCCCCGGGGGCACCCTCGTGCGACCCCCTCGTGCACCGCACCGTCGCCGCGCGGACGCCGAGGCATGAAATCATGGCCGTGCCGGGTCAACCGGTGTGCTGGCGCCTCGGGTTGGCCCGGTACTG
This sequence comes from Streptomyces sp. SID5785, assembly GCF_009870065.1. Classification (GTDB taxonomy): domain Bacteria; phylum Actinomycetota; class Actinomycetes; order Streptomycetales; family Streptomycetaceae; genus Streptomyces. The sequence goes on from NZ_WWIA01000815.1 coordinate 1,918, forward strand.
GAAGACGGGCCACGGCCTTCAGGGGGAGGAACGATGGCGGACAGCTTCGGACCGATGCGAGGCGACGACGCCGGCGCTGCCGACGACGGCGCCGGCACGGGACCGGATGCCGGCTCCCCGCGCAAGGAGCCCATCCGGGTCCTTGTGGTGGACGACCACGCGCTGTTCCGGCGCGGGCTCGAGATCGTCCTCAAGGCCGAGGAGGACATCCAGGTCGTCGGCGAGGCGGGCGACGGCGCGGAGGCGGTGGACAAGGCGGCCGACCTGCTGCCCGACATCGTCCTCATGGATGTGCGGATGCCCCGCAGAGGCGGCATCGAGGCATGCACCTCGATCAAGGAGGTGGCCCCGAGCGCGAAGATCATCATGTTGACGATCAGCGACGAGGAGGCCGACCTCTACGAGGCGATCAAGGCCGGTGCGACCGGATACCTCCTCAAGGAGATCTCGACCGACGAGGTGGCGACCGCGATCCGTGCCGTCGCCGACGGGCAGTCGCAGATCAGCCCGTCGATGGCGTCGAAGCTCCTCACCGAGTTCAAGTCGATGATCCAGCGCACCGACGAGCGCCGGCTCGTGCCGGCTCCCCGGCTGACCGACCGGGAGCTCGAAGTGCTCAAGCTCGTCGCGACCGGGATGAACAACCGGGACATCGCCAAGGAGCTCTTCATCTCCGAGAACACGGTGAAGAACCACGTGCGCAACATCCTGGAGAAGCTGCAACTGCACTCGCGCATGGAGGCCGTGGTCTACGCGATGCGGGAGAAGATCCTCGAGATTCGCTGAGGGGCGGGGGCGGCAGCTCGGTATTAGGGGGCCGGTGGCCCCGGCTCCGGCCCCGGACCGGCCCTAGTCGAGCGCCGCGACGAGGGCTCGCTTCTGCGCCGGGTCCGCCGTGTGCTCGACGCGGACGCTGTCGCAGCCGACCCAGCTCGCCGCCTCCCGCAGGGCCTGGGCCACCGCCGGGGCCGACTTCGGGCCGTCCATCGAGACCTGCCGGGCGACCAGCGTCGTCCCCTCGCGGGCCGGATCGACACGGCCCACGAGGCGGCCGCCCGCGAGCACCGGCATCGCGAAGTAGCCGTGCACGCGCTTCGGCCGCGGCACGTACGCCTCGAGGCGGTGCGTGAAGCCGAAGATCCGCTCCGTGCGGGCCCGCTCCCAGATCAGCGAGTCGAACGGAGACAGCAGCGTCGTCCGGTGGCGGCCGCGCGGGGTCGACTCCAGGGCCGCCGGGTCCGCCCAGGCCGGCTTGGAGCCCCAGCCCTCCACCGTCACCGGGACCAGTCCCGTGTCCGCGACGACCGCGTCGAACTGCTCGGCCTTCAGCCGGTGGTAGTCGGCGAGGTCCGCGCGGGTGCCGACACCCAGGGCCTCGCCGGCCTGGCGGACCAGACGGCGCACGCACTCGGCGTCGTCCAGGTCGTCGTGCAGCAGCTCGCCGGGGACGGCGCGCTCGGCCAGGTCGTACACCCTCTTCCAGCTGCGCCGCTCCACGCACACGACCTCGCCGTACATGAGCGCGCGCTCCACTGCGATCTTGGAGTCGGACCAGTCCCACCACTCGCCCTTGTTCTTCGCGCCGCCCAGCTCGGTCGCGGTCAGCGGGCCCTCCGCGCGCAGCTGCTTGAGCACCTGGTCGTACGCGCCGTCGGCCAGGGTGTGGCCCCAGTGCGGGCGGCTGCGGTACGCGCGGCGGCGGAACGCGAAGTGCGGCCACTCCTCGATGGGCAGGACGCAGGCGGCGTGCGACCAGTACTCGAACGCGTGCGGGCGCGGGCCGGCCTGCGTCTCGGCTGACCAGTAGGCATCCTCGACCGCTCTGCGGCCCACCGCGCCGAGGCGGGCGTACGGGATCAGCTCGTGGGAGCGGGCCAGGACGGAGATGGTGTCGAGCTGGACGGCGCCGAGATGGCGCAGGACGCCTCGCACGCCCGCACGCCGGTCCGGGGCGCCGAGGAAGCCCTGGGCTCGGAGGGCGATGCGGCGGGCCTCGTCGGCGGACAGGGCGACGGTGTGGCGCGGCGGGGTCGTCGTCATGCCCCGACGATAGGTGCCCCCACTGACATCCGGCCCGGGCCGCGGTCCCTGGGCCCGGGCCGCGGTCCC
>NZ_WWIA01000816.1 GCF_009870065.1 Streptomyces sp. SID5785
GAGGAGCGGGGTCCGGGGCGGAGCCCCGTGACAGCGACCTCGAGGGGCCGCATCGTGAGACACGGGCGTAGGCTCCCCCCGGGCCACAAATACCCCGAACAACGAATAGAGGGACCTCACCACCGTGACTGCTCTGACTCTCAGCACCTCCGCGGCCACCGGCCTCCGCGCCGACGCCCTCGTCGTCGGTGTCGCCAAGGGCGACAAGGGCCCGGTCGTCGCGCCGGGCGCGGAGGCCGTGGACCAGGCGTTCGACGGAAAGCTCGCTTCCGTCCTGGAGACCCTCGGTGCCTCCGGCGCCGAGGGCGAGGTGACCAAGCTCCCCGCGCCGTCCGGCGTCAAGGCTCCGGTCGTGCTGGCGGTCGGTCTCGGTGCGCTCCCCGAGAAGGACGAGGCGTTCGCCACCGAGACGCTGCGCCGTGCCGCCGGTGTCGCGGCCCGCGCGCTGTCGGGCGCGAAGAAGGCCGCGCTCGCCCTCCCCGTCGAGGACGCCGAGGACGCCGGCGCGATCGCGGAGGGCGTGCTGCTCGGCGCGTACTCCTTCGACGCCTACAAGGAGACGGCGGCCGCGAAGGCCGGCGCGAAGAAGAGCGGCAAGGCTCCGCTGGCCGAGGCCGCGATCCTGGGCGGCAAGCCGCGCGACAAGGCGTACAAGGCCGAGATCGAGCGCGCCGTCGCGCTGGCCGAGGAGCTCAACCGCGCCCGCGACCTGGTCAACACCCCGCCGAACGACCTGAACCCGGAGGCCTTCGCCGCCGTCGCGCAGGCGGCGGGCAAGGAGCACGGCATCAAGGTGCAGGTGCTCGACGAGAAGGCGCTCACCAAGGGCGGCTACGGCGGCATCCTCGGCGTCGGCGCCGGCTCCGCCTCGGCCCCGCGCCTGGTGAAGCTGTCGTACACGAGCTCCAAGGCCGACAAGCACCTCGCCTTCGTCGGCAAGGGCATCACGTACGACTCGGGCGGCATCTCCCTCAAGCCGGCCGGTCACAACGAGACGATGAAGTGCGACATGGCCGGCGCCGCCGCCGTGTTCGCCGCCGTCGTCACGGCCGCGCGCCTCAAGCTCGACGTCAACGTGACGGGCTGGCTGGCCCTCGCCGAGAACATGCCGTCGGGCTCCGCCACCCGCCCGGGTGACGTCCTGCGCATGTACTCCGGCAAGACGGTCGAGGTGCTCAACACGGACGCCGAGGGCCGGCTGGTCCTGGCCGACGCGATCGCCAAGGCCTCCGAGGAGACCCCGGACGCGATCATCGACGTGGCGACGCTGACCGGCGCCATGGTGCTGGCCCTCGGTTCGCGCACGTTCGGCATCATGGCCAACGACGACGCCTTCCGTTCGTCGATCCACGAGTCGGCCGAGGAGGTCGGCGAGCCGGCCTGGCCGATGCCGCTGCCGGCCGACCTGCTCAAGGGCATGGAGTCGGCGACCGCCGACATCGCCAACATGGGCGAGCGGATGGGCGGCGGCCTGGTCGCCGGTCTGTTCCTCCAGGAGTTCGTCGGCGAGGGCATCACGTGGGCCCACCTCGACATCGCGGGTCCCGCATTCAACGAGAGCGGTCCGTTCGGCTACACGCCGAAGGGCGGCACGGGTTCCGCGGTCCGCACGCTGGTCCGCCTCGCGGAGCGCACGGCGGCGGGCGACCTCGGCTGAGCCGGGACTCTGGCCGCTTTGCGCAGGTCGTGAGCTGATTCGGCCCCGGGTGCACGGCACCCGGGGCCGTTCGCTTTCGACGAAATCCGTAGGTTCGTCCGAGGTCCGCACGGTCGATTCGGGTGTAACGGCCGTCTCAGACCCCGGCCCGACGTCCCGCACTCCTTCGACAAGTGCGAGGATGGGTGCCGGCAGGACAGGGCCCCCACCCGAGGGCCGAAGCAAAGAGCGGCCGGACACCAGCCGCCGCCCGGTCAGTGCAGACCGGCGTACGGCGCACATGCATGGAGGACGTGACGTGGCGAACGACGCCAGCACCGTTTTCGACCTAGTGATCCTCGGCGGTGGCAGTGGCGGCTACGCCGCGGCCCTGCGCGGAGCGCAGCTGGGTCTCGACGTCGCCCTGATCGAGAAGAACAAGGTCGGCGGCACCTGCCTGCACGTCGGCTGCATCCCCACCAAGGCGCTGCTGCACGCCGGTGAGATCGCCGACCAGGCGCGTGAGTCCGAGCAGTTCGGCGTGAAGGCGACCTTCGAGGGCATCGACATGCCCGCCGTCCAGAAGTACAAGGACGAGGTCATCTCGGGCCTGTACAAGGGCCTGCAGGGGCTGATCGCCTCCCGCAAGGTCACGTACATCGAGGGCGAGGGCCGGCTGTCCTCCCCGACGTCGGTGGACGTGAACGGGCAGCGTGTCCAGGGCCGCCACGTGCTGCTCGCGACCGGCTCCGTGCCGAAGTCGCTGCCCGGTCTCGAGATCGACGGCAACCGGATCATCTCGTCCGACCACGCGCTGACCCTGGACCGCGTCCCGCAGTCCGCGATCATCCTGGGCGGCGGCGTCATCGGCGTCGAGTTCGCCTCGGCGTGGAAGTCCTTCGGCACCGACGTCACGGTCGTCGAGGGCCTCAAGCACCTCGTGCCGGTCGAGGACGAGAACAGCTCGAAGCTCCTCGAGCGTGCCTTCCGCAAGCGCGGCATCAAGTTCAACCTCGGCACCTTCTTCGACAAGGCCGAGTACACGCAGGACGGCGTCCGCGTGACGCTGGCCGACGGCAAGACCTTCGAGGCCGAGGTCCTCCTGGTCGCCATCGGCCGCGGCCCGGTCTCGCAGGGCCTGGGCTACGAGGAGCAGGGCGTCGCGATGGACCGCGGCTACGTCCTGGTCGACGAGTACATGCAGACCAACGTGCCCACGATCTCGGCCGTCGGTGACCTCGTCCCGACGCTCCAGCTCGCGCACGTCGGCTTCGCCGAGGGCATCCTGGTGGCGGAGCGTCTGGCCGGCATCAAGACCGTCCCGATCGACTACGACGGCGTGCCGAAGGTGACGTACTGCCACCCCGAGGTCGCCTCCGTGGGCATCACCGAGGCCAAGGCCAAGGAGATCTACGGTGCGGACAAGGTCGTCGCTCTGAAGTACAACCTGGCGGGCAACGGCAAGTCCAAGATCCTGAAGACCGCGGGCGAGATCAAGCTCGTGCAGGTCAAGGACGGCGCCGTGGTCGGCGTCCACATGGTCGGCGACCGGATGGGCGAGCAGGTCGGTGAGGCTCAGCTGATCTACAACTGGGAAGCGCTGCCGGCCGAGGTCGCCCAGCTCATCCACGCCCACCCGACCCAGAACGAGGCGCTCGGCGAGGCCCACCTGGCCCTCGCGGGCAAGCCGCTGCACTCGCACGACTGACCTCGTTCCGCCTGTCTCCACAGGGCGCGACGACCGACCCCACAGACTTCCGCACTGCGTTGCCGCGCATGTGCACATTCGTAAGGAGCAACAGAAACCATGCCGGTTTCCGTATCCCTTCCGGCGCTCGGTGAGAGCGTCACCGAGGGCACCGTCACCCGCTGGCTGAAGGCCGAGGGCGAGCGCGTCGAGGTCGACGAGCCGCTGCTCGAGGTCTCCACCGACAAGGTCGACACCGAGATCCCCTCCCCCGCCGCCGGTGTCCTCGCCTCCATCAAGGTCGCCGAGGACGAGACCGTCGAGGTCGGCGCCGAGCTGGCCGTCATCGACGACGGCACGGGCGCGCCCGCCGCCGCCCCGGCTCCGGCCGCCG
>NZ_WWIA01000087.1 GCF_009870065.1 Streptomyces sp. SID5785
CGCCGCGAGATGCGGGCCGCCGCGTCACAGGCCCGCGGCGGCCGCGGCGCGGGCGGCACCGCAAGCGGGCCCGGCGCCGGCCCCGGCGGCCTGGCGGACCTGACGGACCACGAGTCCTGGCGGGCGGCCAAGGAGGAGCTGCGCCGCGCCAAGCAGGAGTGGAAGGAGCAGGCGCGGCGCGCGAAGGACGAGAGCCGCCGGGCCCGCGAGGAGGCCCAGCGGGCGCGCCGCCAGGCCAAGGAGACGCAGGACAAGGTGCGGGCGCAGGCGCAGGAGGAGTTCCAGCGCATGGCCCGGCGGGTGCAGGACCAGGTGCAGGACCACTTCACGCGGGGGGACTGGCCGACGGGCGTGCGCGAGGGCCTGTCCGAACTGGCGAGGGAGTTCGGCGAGTTCGGCAAGTCCTTCGGCAAGGACACCGGGCACGGCCGGGGGACCACGGGCTCCGCCCCGGCCCCGGACGCACCGGCTGCCGCCGACCACCCCGAGCCGTCGGAGCCGTCGCATCCGTCGGAGCCGGCGAAGGCGTTCGGCTCGTCCGCACCGGCCGGACCGACCGGTGACGCCGCGTTCCGGCCCGCCTCGGAGGACATCCCGGTCGCGTACGTGCCCGACTGGGCCGCGGGCGAGGACTCCACCGGGGACCCGGCCCGGGACCTCGACCGACTGCTCGACCGTTTCCGCGACGACATCCGGGACGCAGCCCGCGACCACGGCGTCTCGCCGGACCAGCTCGGAGAGGCCCGCCGCCGGCTCTCGGAGGCGGCGGCCCACATCGGCGCGGCTCTGCGGACCCCGAAGGGTTAGCGCGGGCCGCGGGCCACGCTTGTGGCGCCCCGCCCTGCTTCGCCGCCCTCCGCGGCGGGCGACGGGACGCCACGGCCACCGCCCCTCAGCCGCGTCGACAACGCTGCGGGTCAGTGCACCTAGCTCGCCGCCGCCTGCCCGCCACCGGCGGAGCCGTACAGCACGCGCTCCACGGCGTCCGCCGTCACTCCGTGCTCGGCGAGCACCTCCCCCACCGTGCCGGGGCGGGTCGTGAGGGCGAGCAGCAGGTGCTGGTCGCCGATGGACCGGTCGCGGTGGGCGAGGGCGATCCGCAGGGAGCGCTCCAGGACCCCCTTGGCCTCCTTGGTGAACGGGCGGCGCCCGCCGAACCGCCGGCCTCCGCTCAGGGCGCCGACGCCATGGGTCTCCTCGATCCGGGAGACGATCGCGTCGACGTCGATGCCGAGTCCCGCGAGGGCCTCGGCGTCGGCCTGCGAGAGGCCCGCGCGGCGGCGGGCCTCGGTCAGGCCCCGGCCGATCGAGGCGCGGCGCGCCTCGGTGGCGGCACCGAGGGCGCCCAGGGCGAAGGCGGCGCGTGTGCCGCGTGCCTCGAGGAGGGCGAGCAGCAGATGCCCCTCGTCGACGTGCGGGGCGCGCTCCTGCTCGGCATGGGCGACGGCGCCCCGTACGACGTCGCGGGCGCCCTGGGTGAACCGTTCGAACATCATCGCCTCCCGTACTTCTTGTGCACGGCCTGTCGGCTGACTCCCAGCTCGGCCGCGATCTCCTGCCACGACCAGCCCTGATGGCGCGCGCTGCGCACCTGTACCGCTTCCAACTGCTCCAGCAGCCGCCGCAGCGCGGCGACCGCCCGCAGCCCGACGCGCGGGTCACGCGCGCCCGCCCGCTCGGCGAGATCCGTTGCTTCGGTCATGCTGTCAATGTAGGTTGACAGGCAAGCCATGTCAACCATCGTTGACATGACAAGAGGCCGCACACGACGAAGGGCGCCCCGGCCGGGGCGCCCTTCGTCACGTTCGCGTGCGGGTGAGTCACACGGTCAGCACGACCTTGCCGAACAGGTCGCCGCCCGCCATCTTCTCGAAGCCGTCGCGGGCCCGGTCGAGCGGCAGCACCTCGTCGATCACCGGGCGCACCCCGGTCGCGGCGCAGAACGACAGCAGGTCCTCGAGCTCGTCCTTGGAGCCCATCGTGGAGCCGACGACCTTGAGTTCGAGGAAGAAGATGCGGTTGAGCTCGGCGGCCGGCGGGTTGGGGCCGCTGGTCGCGCCGGAGATCACGAGCGTGCCGCCGGGGCGCAGGGACTTGACGGAGTGGGACCAGGTGGCGGCACCCACCGTCTCGATCACGGCGTCGACGCGCTGCGGCAGCCGCGCCCCGGACTCCAGCGCCTCGACGGCGCCGAGTTCGAGAGCCCGCTTGCGCTTGGCCTCGTCGCGGCTGGTCGCGAAGACCCGGAGGCCCGCGGCCCTGCCGAGGGCGATGGCGGCCGTGGCGACCCCACCGCCGGCGCCCTGCACGAGGACGGAGTCGCCGGGGCGCACCCCGGCGTTGGTGAAGAGCATCCGGTACGCGGTCAGCCAGGCCGTGGGGAGGCAGGCGGCCTGCTCGAAGGAGAGCTCCTTCGGCTTGGGCAGCACGTTCCACTCGGGGACGGTGACCTGCTCGGCGAAGGTCCCCTGGTACTTCTCGGTGAGGATCGAGCGGCGCTCGCGCGGGCCGACGCCGTGGCCGGTCTCGCCGATCACGGAGTGGAGCACGACCTCGTTGCCGTCCTGGTCGACACCGGCGGCGTCGCAGCCGAGGATCATGGGCAGCGACTCCTCGCCGAGCCCGACCCCGCGCAGGGACCACAGGTCATGGTGGTTGAGGGAGGCGGCCTTGACGTTCACGGTGGTCCAGCCCGGCCGGTCGACGGGGGCGGGACGCTCCCCCAGCTCCAGTCCGTTCAGCGGCTGATCACGGTCGATGA
>NZ_WWIA01000817.1 GCF_009870065.1 Streptomyces sp. SID5785
CTCATGGACGAGCCGTTCGGCGCCGTCGACCCGATCACCCGCGACCACCTCCAGGACGAGCTGATCCGGCTCCAGCACGAGCTGCACAAGACGATCGTCTTCGTCACGCACGACTTCGACGAGGCCATCAAGCTCGGCGACCGGATCGCGGTGCTGCGCGAGAAGTCGCACATCGCCCAGTTCGACACCCCCGAGGCGATCCTCACCAACCCGGCCGACGACTTCGTCTCCGGGTTCGTCGGGGCCGGCGCCGCACTCAAGCGCCTCAACCTCACCCGCGTCCGCGACGTCGAGGTCACCGACTACCCCACGGTGAACGTCGACGACCCGCTCCAGGAGATCTTCAACAAGCTCCGCGCGGCCGGGACGAACGAGCTGCTCCTGCTCGACCGGCGGGGCCGCCCCTACAAGTGGCTGCGCCGCGGCGACCTGATGCGCGCCAAGGGCTCCCTGGCCCGCGCCGGCACCCTCGTGCACGACACCGTCACGTGGGACGCGACGCTGCGCGACGCGCTGGAGGCGGTCCTCACCGACAACGCGGGCCGTGTCGCGGTGACCGGCCGGCGCGGCGAGTACGAGGGCGTCGTCGACATGGAGACGCTCATGAACTCCGTGCACGAGCTCCTGGAGGCCGACCGGCTCGAGGCCGTCGAGCACCAGCACGAGCTGGAGGAGCACCGCGCCCAGCAGACCCACCTGGAGCAGGAGGGCGCACTGGGCGCGGAGGGGGAGGCGAAGGCGTGAGCAGTCCCCACACACCGCGCAGCCCGCGGACCCCGCGCAGCCCCGACCAGCAGGTGCCCCGGCGCCCGGAGGGCGAGCACGAGGTCAAGGGGCTCGCGTTCCGCGACGACGGCGAGGGCGAGCAGGAGGCCCAGCCGCCCCCGGCACGGCCGGACCGCCGCATCACCTGGCAGAAGCTGACGTTCCTGCCGGTCGTCCTGATCGTGGTCCTGGTGATCACCTGGCTGTGGTTCCGCAACGCCGACCTCGACGCGATCTCCGAGAACGCGCTGTCCAACGGGCAGGTCTGGAAGGCGCTGCGCCAGCACATCACGCTGACCGTGATCTCCACGTTCTTCGTGCTGATCATCGCGATCCCGCTGGGGATCCTGCTGACCCGCAAGATGTTCCGCAAGGCCACCCCGGTCGCCCTGGCCATCGCCAACATGGGGCAGGCCACCCCGGCGATCGGCCTGCTCGCCCTGCTCGTCATCTGGCTCGGCATCGGCGAGCGCTCGGCCCTGATCGGCATCATCATCTACGCGATCCTGCCGGTGCTCTCCAACACGATCGCGGGCCTGAAGGCCAACGACCCGACGCTCCTCGAGGCGGCCCGCGGCATCGGCATGTCGCCGCTCGGCGTCCTCACCCGGGTCGAACTGCCGCTGGCCGTCCCGCTGATCCTCGCGGGCGTGCGCACCGCACTCGTCCTCAACGTCGGCACGGCCACCCTCGCCACGTTCGGCGGCGGCGGCGGGCTCGGCGTCCTGATCACCACCGGCATCACCAATCAGCGCATGCCGGTCCTGATGCTCGGCTCGATCCTGACGATCGCGCTCGCGCTGCTCGTGGACTGGCTGGCGTCCCTGGCCGAGCTCGTGCTGCGGCCGCGCGGCCTGGAGGTGCGCTCATGAGGTACCGCGTACGGGTCGCCGCGGCCGCCGTCTGCGGCCTGAGTCTGCTGGCCGGCTGCGGGCTCACCAGTGGCAGCCCGCTCGTCGACGACGTCCGGCCCGGCACCGTCGGCAGGGGCGAGCCGCTCGCGGGCGCCAAGATCACGGTCACGTCCAAGGAGTTCACCGAGCAGCTCGTGCTCGGCGCGATCATGGGCATCGCCTTCAAGGCGGCCGGCGCCGACGTCCTCGACCGCACCGGCATCCAGGGCTCCATCGGCGCCCGCGAGGCCATCAAGAACGGCGACGCCGACGCCATGTACGAGTACACGGGCACCGCCTGGATCACGTACCTGGGCCACTCCGACCCGATCCCGGACCCGCAGCAGCAGTGGACCGCGGTCCGCGACGCCGACCGGAAGAACGGCGTCACCTGGCTGCCCAAGGCCTCGCTCAACAACACGTACGCCCTCGCGATGAACCGGGCCAACTTCAAGAAGTACGGCACCAGGACGCTCTCCGACGTCGCCGCGCTCGCCAAGAAGGACCCGAAGGCCGTCACGCTGTGCGTGGAGAGCGAGTTCGCCAACCGGGCCGACGGACTGCCCGGCATGCAGAAGAAGTACGGGATGAAGCTGCCCGCCGGGAACATCACGCAGATGGACACCGGCATCATCTACACGCAGGCGGCCAAGGGCTCCTGCACCTTCGGCGAGGTCTTCACGACGGACGGCCGCATCAAGGCGATGAACCTGACGGTGATGGACGACGACAAGAAGTTCTTCCCGAACTACAACGCGGCCCCGTCGATCAACACCAAGGCGCTGAAGAAGTACCCGAAGATGGCCGAGGTCATCGAGCCGATCACGAAGAAGCTCGACAACACGGTCGCCCAGGAACTCAACGCCAAGGTCGACGTCGACGGCCAGGACCCGCACGACGTGGCGAAGGACTGGCTGGTCGAGGAGGGCTTCGTCAAGGAGTGAGGGGCGGCCCGGCCCCGGTCAGCACGTCGGGACGGAGCCGGAGCCCTTGCGCAGCGCGGTGAGGCCGTCCACCGCGCCCTTGAGCGTGGTCACCGGGATCAGCCGCATCGAGGCGGGCGCCGACGCCTTCGCGTCCCCGCACTCCGCCTTCGGCACGAGGAAGACCGTGGCGCCGTCGCGGTGCGCGGCCTGCACCTTGAGCGAGACACCGCCGACCGCGCCCACCCTGCCGTCGTCGTCGATCGTGCCCGTGCCGGCGATCGAGCGGCCGCCCGTCAGGTCGCCGCCCGCGCCGTCGCCGTCCAGCATGTCGACGATGCCGAGCGAGAACAGCAGTCCGGCGCTGGGCCCGCCGACGTCGCCGAGCTGGAGGGCGACCTTCACCTTGCCGGAGTCCTTGCCGAGGTAGCCGAGGGCGGCCTCGGTGGCGGCGTCCTGGGACCCCTTCATCTCCTGCTGGTTGTGCTGCTCGATCTCGCGGGTCGAGTCGCCCTCCGGGTAGACGGAGTCCTTGGGCATCACCGCGCGGTCGTCGCGCCACCAGGCGTCGAGCAGCCCGCCCAGGTGCAGCGTGGCGTCGGGGCCCGTCGCCAGGATCGTCACGGCCCGCAGCTCGCCGCCCGTGTCCCGGACGGGCGCGCCGCTGACCTCGATGACGGGCTTGCCGTCCGACGTCCCGAGCACGTTCGTCGTCGGCCCCGGCTGCGCCACCGCGAACGGCAGCGGCGCGAAGGCGGCGGTCGCGACCAGGGCGACGAAGGGGAGGGCGCAGAGGGCGAGGGCGGTGGGGCGGCTGAGGCGATTGAGCACGCAGCCAATGTATCGGGCGGGTGTGGGTGCGTCGCCGGGTGCGGGTGCGTGGGGGCTGGTCGCGCAGTTCCCCGCGCCCC
>NZ_WWIA01000818.1 GCF_009870065.1 Streptomyces sp. SID5785
CAGGCGAGCAGATAGACCGCGACGGCGGTGGCGAACCCGCCGACCACGGCGCCCGAGGCGGTCTGCGCCGCGCCCGCGTCGAGCAGGATGATGGCGACCAGTGCGCCCGCCGAGGCGCCGTTGCCGAAACCGATGATGTCGGGGCTGCCCAGCGGGTTGCGGGTGAGCGACTGGAACACGGCGCCGGCCATGCCCGAGCCGAACCCGACGAGCACGGCCACCAGGGCGCGCGGGAGCCGCAGGTCGAGCACGATGAACTCCGCGCCGGGCGGCCCGTTCCCGGCGAACGTGCGCAGCACCTCGACGGGCGAGAGCGCGTACGTGCCGGTGCCGACGGAGAGCACGACGACCACCGCGCCGCACACGGCGAGGGCGAGGCAGACGAGGGCGGTGCGCGGGTCGAAGCGCAGCGAGTAGCGGCCCGCCCGCAGACGTCCGCGGGACCGGTCGGTGCGGGGAGTGTCGAGGAGGGTCACAGCTGGGCCACCTTCCGGCGCCGGACGAGCTGGACGAAGAGCAGGCCGCCCAGGAAGGACGTGACGATGTCCACCTCGATCTCGGACGGCGGGACGACCACCCGCCCGACGACGTCCGACAGCAGCATCAGCGCGGGCGCGAACAGGGCGCAGTAGGGGAGCATCCACCGCGGGTCCGGCCCGGTGAACGCGCGGACCGCGTGCGGGATCATCAGGCCGACGAAGCCGATCGGGCCGCAGACCGCCGTGGCACTGCCGCACAGCAGCGTGATGGCGACGACGGACAGCACCCGGGTGCGCCGCACGGACGTGCCGAGCGCGCGGGCGTGGTCCTCGCCGAGCGACAGCGCTCCCAGCGGCCGGGCCAGCGCGAAGGCCAGCAGGGCTCCCGCGACGATCAGCGGCAGGGCGGTCAGCAGGAGCTCGGGATCGCGCTTGTCGAGGGTTCCGACCGACCAGTGCCGCATCGAGTCGAGCGTGCTCAGGTCCCACAGCTGCAGCCCGTTGACGTAGCCGAACAGGGCGGCGTTGACGGCGGTCCCGGCGAGGGCGAGGCGGACCGGGGTGGCCGCGCGGGTGCCGCCGAGTGCGTTGACGGCGACGGCGGCGAGGGCCGCACCGGCGAGCGCGAACCAGAGATAGCCCGTGAAGGAGGTGATGCCGAGCACGCCGATCGCGGTGACGACCGCGGCGGACGCACCCGCGTTCACCCCGAGCAGTCCGGGGTCGGCCAGCGGGTTGCGGGTGAGGACCTGCATCACGCCGCCCGCGAGACCGAGCGCGGCTCCGACGGTCACGCCGATCAGGGTTCGGGGCAGCCGCAGTTCCCGGACGATGCCGTCGAACCGTGACCCGCCGGGGGAGACGAGCGCCGACCAGACATCGCCGGGCGGAATGTGTTCGGTGCCCACCGCGAGGGACAGGGCGACGGTGATGACCAGCGCGGACGCACCCACCAACAGGCCGGTGGCGCGCGGCGGTCGGCTGCGCGGGCCGGCCGGGGGCGGATGACCGACTCCCGGCCCGGATCGTGTTTCGGTCGACATGAACGTAGCTTAGGCTAACCTAAGTAAGTCTGCTAAAACTGGTGTCGCCCACTTCGGCCCGTCGCAGGAAGAGGAGTCATGTACGTCCAGTCCGCTGTGCCCGCAGCCCTGCCGGACCACCGTCCGGAGCGCCTCACCGGGCCGTGCGTCGAGCGGCTCCTCGCCCGTCTGCGCGCGACCGAGATCACCGAACACCACCGGGTCGTCGAGGAGTTCTGGCGCCGGGCCGAGACCGCGGGGACCCCGCTGGTCGAGACCGTCGAGGGGCACCCCGACCACCGGATCGTCACCTTCCTGTGGCGGGGCCACCGCGCCACCCGGCAGGTGCTGTTCCTCGCGAACGGCCTCACGGACCGCGACCACCTCGCGGGATCACTCATGGACCGGGTCCCCGGCACCGACGTGTGGCACCTGGGTCTTCGGCTGCGTGTCGACCACCGCGGTGCGTACCGCATCGCGGCCGACGTCTCCGCGAAGGAGCCGCCCGAGGACGCCGGAGTGCTCCAGGCGCGGCTGCGTTCGCTCGCCTCCCACGCGGCTCGTGATCCGCTCAACCGCCACTGCGTACCGACCCGTTGGGGCGCCGCCGAGTCCTCGGTGCTGGCCCTCCCGGACGCCCCGGCCGAGGCCTGGGCGGGAGTGCCGGACGGACTGCCCGCCGGACGCGTCGAACGCCACCGCGCGCCCGCCGCCGCACTGGGCGGCCCCCGCGACGTGTGGGTCTACCTGCCTCCGGGACACCGCGACCCCGCGCCCGACGGCGACGGTGGGCTGCTGCCCGTCCTCGTGCTGGGCGACGGAGACATGTGGTTCGGCCGCATGCGGTTCCAGCACGTGCTCGACGCCCTCGTCGCCCGCGGGCTGCTGCCGCCGTTGGCCGTGCTCGCCCCCGACGCCGTCGACCGCCCGACCCGAGCCCGTCAACTCGGCGCCCACGACGCCTACGTGGAGTACCTCGCCGACGAACTCCTGCCTTGGGCATGGGAACGCTGGCCGGTCACCGCCGACCCCGGGCGGACCGTCGTGGCCGGCCAGGGCCTCGGCGCCATGGCCGCCCTGCACGCCGGACGCCTGCGCCCCGACTGTTTCGGCCACGTCGTCGCCCAGTCGCCGTCCCTGTGGTGGCGGCCCGGAACCCCGCCGGGGTCCGAGCACCGCGACACCTTCGGCACGCCCTGGATGGTCGGGCAGTTCGCCTCCGGCGCGCCACGGCTCGCCACCGTCCACCTCGACGTCGGCCTGCACGAGGGCGCCGCCGTCGACCACTGCCGCGCGCTCTACGACACGCTCCACTCCGTGCGCTGCGCAGTCACCCGCCGGGAGTTCAACGGCGGCCCCGACCACATCTGCTGGCAACAGGCCCTGGCCGACCGGCTCGTCGGCCTGCTGGGCCCGGCGCACTGACCACGAACCATCCGTCCCCTGCCGGGGGCAACCGCCCCCGGCCGTCCTCACCCAGGAGCATCACGCACATGTCCCCCCTCCGTTCCCTCCGCCGGCCCGCCCTGCTCGCCTGCACCGCCACCGTCACGGGAGCCCTGCTCCTGAGCGCCTGCGGCAGCGACGACGGCGACAGCGGTGAGAAGTCCGGCGCGAGCGCCACCCGCCGGATCACCGACGCCCAGGGCCGCGAGGTCACCGTGCCGCGCGCCCCGCAGAAGGTCGTCGCCCTCAGCGAGCCCACGCTCGACGCGGCGCTCGCCCTCGGCGTCGAGCCGGTCGGAGCGACCGCCGGCCGCGGCCAGAGCGGAGTGTCGACCTACCTCGCCGACAAGGCGGGCAAGGCCGAGGTCGTCGCGACCGTCGCCGAGGCCGACATGGAGAAGCTCGCCGCACTGCAGCCCGACCTCATCCTGCTCGACGAGACGACGGGCGCGAAGAAGACCGTCGCCAAGCTCCAGGAGATAGCACCGACCGTCGTCACCGCGAAGCTCAACGAGGACTGGAAGAAGTCCTTCACCGACACCGCGGACGCCCTCAACAAGAAGGCCGACGCCGAGAAGTGGCTGAAGGACTTCGACGGTCGGGTCGCCGACGTCAAGGGCAGACTCGGCGACAACGCGGGCCGGTCGGTCTCCGTCATCCGCTGGCAGGACGGCGCCCCCTCCGTCGTCGGCAAGGGCGACGGCGTCGTCGGCTCCACGCTCAAGGCCCTCGGCACCACCCGCCCCGCCGACCAGCAGGGCGCGAGCACCGGTCACAGCGAACCGGTCTCCCTGGAGAAGCTCGACACCATCGACGGCGACTGGATGTTCTTCGGCACCCTCGGCGACCGGGCCGACGGCGAGAAGGCCTACGGCCAGGCCCGCGAGGTCACCAACTTCAACAAGCTGAAGGCGCAGAAGAACCAGCACGTCGTCGTCGTCCAGGGGTCCGCCTGGAACAGCGCGGGCGGTCCGCTCTCCGCCCAGGTCGTCCTCGACGACATCGAGAAGGCGCTCGCCGAGTGAGCTCCCCACAGACACCGGACGCGGACCGCGCGGCGGAGCAGGCGGGACGGCTCGCCCTCGTCACCGGGGCCGGCCGCGGCATCGGCGCGGCGGTCGTCGACGCGCTCGCCGCCCGCGGCGCCCGGGTCCTGGCCACCGACCTCGACGCCGGATCCGTCGGGCAGGTCGCCGCCCGGCACCCGGACGGACAGGTCACGGCCCGCCGGCTCGACGTCACCGACGCGGCCGCCGTCGAGGCACTCGTCGCCGACGCGGAGGACACGCTCGGACCGCTGGACACCGCCGTCAACGTCGCCGGGATCCTGCGTACCTCACCCGTGCTCGACCTCGACGACACGGACTGGGCGGACACCTTCGCCGTCAACACCGGCGGCGTCCTCCACGTCAGCCGCTCCGTCGCCCGGCGCATGACGGGCCGCCGCCGCGGCAGCATCGTGACCGTCGCGTCCAACGCGGCCGGCATACCGCGCGCCGGCATGGCGGCCTACGCCGCGTCCAAGGCCGCGACCGTCATGTTCACCAAATGCCTGGGCCTGGAGGTCGCGGCGTACGGCGTGCGCTGCAACACCGTCTGCCCCGGCTCCACGCTCACCGACATGCAACGCGGCATGTGGGAGCGGTCGGGCGCCGACGCCGCGTCGGCCGAGCGCGCCGTCGTCGAGGGCGACCTCGCCGCCCACCGCACCGGGATTCCGCTCGGCCGCATCGCCGACCCCGCCGACATCGCCGACGCGGTCGCCTTCCTGGCGTCCGACCGCGCCCGCCACATCACGCTCCACGACCTGTACGTCGACGGCGGCGCGACCCTGCGCGCCTGACCGCTCCGGCGAACCCGCCGGACTCCGCACGGCGGGTCCGGGCCGCCGACCACGGCCCGGACCCGCCATCCCCCACGGGAGACACCGATGACCACGTCCCTGGACGGCCCCACCGACCGGGCCGCACACCCCGCCACCGGGGAGCTCACCACACCGGGCGCCGCCACCGCGCTCCTCGAGGACTATCGCCCCGGCACCGACCGCTTCCTCGCCTCACCGCACCAGACCCTCCTCGGCCGCGGCACGGTCGCCGAACTCGCCCCGGGCGACGCCCCGCTGAGCGCACGCGTCCAGTCCCTGCTCGACGCCCGCAGGCGCGCGGGACAGCGCGCCCCGCTCGTCATGGGCGCCCTGCCGTTCGCGCCCGACGCGCCGCCCGCCCTCGGCGTCCCGGCCACCGTCCGCTGGGCACCTCCGCTGCGCGAGGACCCGCTCATCGCGCTCCCGGTACCGCTCCCCGAGGGCGCCGCCGAGTGGACCGTGCGCGAGGTCCCGGCCGCCGCGGAGTACGGTGCGGCCGTCGCCGCCGCCGTGGCCCGCATGCGCGACGGCGAGTTCGACAAGGTCGTGCTCGCCCGTACCCTCGAACTCACCGCCCCGCACGCCCCCGACCTGCCCGCGATGCTGCGCCGCCTGGCCCGCCGGGATCCGGCGGGCCACACGTTCGCCGTGCCGAGCGCACCCGGCCGCACCCTGATCGGCGCGAGCCCCGAACTCCTGGTCGCCCGCCGCGGCGACACGCTCACCGCCAATCCGCTCGCCGGGTCGGCCCCGCGCAGCACCGACCTCGCCGAGGACGTGCGCCGCGCCGCCGCTCTCCTGGAGTCCCGGAAGGACCTGCACGAACACGCCGTCGTCGTCGACGCGGTGCGCGAGGCCCTCGCCCCGTACTGCCGCCGGCTCGACGTCCCCGAGCGCCCCACGCTCGTCCGTACCGCCGCGATGTGGCACCTCTCGACCACCGTCACCGGGGAGCTCGCCGACCCCGAGCACACCACGGCCCTCGATCTCGCCGCGGCACTGCACCCGACCCCCGCGGTGTGCGGCACACCGACCGGACTCGCCCGCCGGGTCATCGAGGAGTACGAACCCTTCGACCGCGGTGTCTACACCGGCATGGTCGGCTGGCAGGGCGCCGACGGCGACGGCGAGTGGGTCGTCACGATCCGCTGCGCCGAGGCCGAGGGCACCCGGCTGCGGCTCTTCGCCGGAGCCGGTGTGGTGGCCGCCTCCTCGCCCGAGGCCGAGACCGCCGAGACCGGCGCCAAGTTCCGTACGTTCCTGAACGCCGTGGGAGCCACCCTGTGAAGACCGCGCCCAGCACCACCGCCCCGGCCGCGACGACCCCGGGCACCGACGCCCCGACCTGGCCCGCCGCGTTCGCCGAGCGCTACCGCGCCGCCGGGTACTGGCGCGGCGAGACCTTCGGGGGCATGCTCCGCGACCGCGCCGAGCGGCACCCCGACCGCATCGCGGTCGTCGACCCCGCCCCGCAGCGCCGCACCTGGACCTACCGCGAGCTCGACGCGCGGGTCGACCGGCTCGCGGCAGGCTTCCTGAACCGCGGCATCGGCAAGGGCGACCGCGTGGTCGTCCAGCTCCCCAACACCGGCGAGTTCGCCGAGGTCGTCTTCGCCCTCTTCCGCATCGGCGCGCTGCCCGTGTACGCGCTGCCCGCCCATCGGGAGAGCGAGATCGCCTACTTCTGCTCCTTCACCGAGGCCGTGGCCTGCGTCGTCCCCGACCGGCACGCGGGCTTCGACCACCGCGCGCTCGCGAGCGCGGTCCGGGCGGCCGTGCCGAGCCTCGCGCACGTGTTCGTCGCCGGAGAGCCGGGGGAGCACACCGCGCTCGCCGACGTGCCCGACGAGCCCTTCCCCATCGTGGGTCCCGCACCGCACGAGATCGCCTTCCTGCAACTGTCCGGCGGCACCACCGGCCGGCCCAAGCTGATCCCGCGCACCCACGACGACTACCTGTACTCGCTGCGCGGATCGAACGAGATATGCGGCGTCGACGCGGACACCCGCTACCTCGTCGCCCTGCCCGCCGCCCACAACTTCCCGATGAGCAGCCCCGGCTGGCTCGGCACGCTGTACGCGGGCGGCACCGTCGTCATGGCCCCGGCCGCGGACCCGGACACCGCGTTCGCCCTCGTCGACCGCGAGCGCGTCACCCTGACCGGGCTCGTGCCGCCGCTGGCCCTCGCCTGGACGCAGGCCGCCCCCGACAGCCGCCACGACCTGTCCAGCCTCGAGCTCGTCCTGGTCGGCGGCGCGAAGTACAGCGAGGCGGCGGCCCGCCGCCTGACCCCCGCGCTCGGCAGCCGCCTGATGCAGGTGTTCGGCAT
>NZ_WWIA01000819.1 GCF_009870065.1 Streptomyces sp. SID5785
CTCCGCCCGCCGGAAAACCAGACTCTCCCCCGCCGCCCCGTTCCGCCACAGATCCTGGCAGGCCTCGGCCATCCGATCGAGCCCGTCGACGACCTGCCCCCAGACGATCCCGGGCACCCATCCC
Source organism: Streptomyces sp. SID5785 (assembly GCF_009870065.1). Lineage (GTDB taxonomy): Bacteria > Actinomycetota > Actinomycetes > Streptomycetales > Streptomycetaceae > Streptomyces. The sequence continues at coordinate 125 of NZ_WWIA01000819.1, forward strand.
ACGTCCCCGTTGATCAACAGATTGTTCCGCTCGTAGAACAGCGCGAGGTCGATCACGGAGGCCCCGGCCCGCACGTCGGCCCCCTCCCCGTACCCGTACGACTGGGACCCCAACTGCGTCCCGTTGAAGGAGAAGTAGCACAGATCGCCCGGGATGGGCGTGATGGTCGGGTTCTCCAGGGGCGGCTCCTGTTCCGCGAAGGCCGGGAAGAGGGCGTAGATCTCGTTCCGGGCGTATTTGGCGTGGTAGACGTCGGAGCCGAGCGGCAGTGCGTCCCACACCGCGGCGCAGGTGAGCGGCGCGCGGTCGTCGAGCAGCTTCGCCGTGCAGGTCACGCCGCGTTTCGCCAGCGAGACGTGGAGGTACCGGGCCCGGGATCCGTCGGCGGTTTCGGTGTCCATTGCGTCCTGTGTCGCAGCCATACGTCCCATGGTCGGCCTCATCCACCCCGGTGGGTCAAGTACGCATCGCCCGTGTCGGCGGCGCGAATTGATCGGCATAGGTTGTGTCGAGTCGGGTAGCCGCGCGCCCATGGCTCCACCACGAGGAAAAGACGAGAGACGCATCATCGGTCCGCCCGGCCGCCGCTCCTTTCTGCTGGGAGCGGCGGCGGTGGGCGCTGCCGGTCTGACGGGCTGCAGCCTGGCTCCGGAGGAGGGGAAGGTCGAGGGCGGTGACCTGTTGAGCCGCCTGCGTTCCTCCGGCACGGTCAAGGTCGGGGTCTCCGGCGAGCAGCCGTTCGGCTACATCGACGCGGACGGCAAGGCGACCGGCGAGGCTCCGGCCATCGCCGAGGTCATCTTCAAGCGGCTCGGCATTCCGAACGTCCGGCCCATCCCGACCCAGTTCGGCGCGTTGATCCCCGGTCTGAAGGCGCTCCAGTTCGACGTGGTGTCCGCGGGCATGTACATCAACCCGCCCCGGTGCGAACAGGTGCTGTTCTCCGACCCCGACTATCTGATGCTGGACGCGTTCATCGTCCGCAAGGGCAACCCGCACGGCGTCAAGTCGTACGAGGACATCGCCAAGAAGGGCCTCAAGATGGCCAGCGGCACCGCGTACGCGGAGATCGGCTACGCCGAGGCGGCCGGGGTGAAGAACATCCTCATCCTGCCGGACCCGGTGGCCGGCCGGGACGCCGTCGCGCAGGGCCGCGTCGACGTGTTCGCGGGGACGAACGTGACGGTCAAGGGCGTCGTGAAGAACAACGCGCGCGTCGAGGCCACCGAGCCGTTCCAGCCGGTGGTCGACGGGAAGCCGGCGTACGGCGCGGGCGGGTTCGCGTTCCGTCCGTCGGAGAAGAACTTCCGTGACGCGTTCAACGAGGAGCTCCACAAGCTGAAGAAGAGCGGGGAGCTCCTGCGGATCGTCCGGCCGTTCGGCTTCACGGAGGACGAGATGACCGACCTCACGGTCGAGAAGCTCTGCCCCGGTATGTCAGGGGGCTCGTCATCATGATGTCGTCGGAGTTCTTCACCTCCTGGTTCCTGCCGGGCATCTGGATCACCGTCCAGGTGCTGGTGTACAGCGCGCTCCTGGCGCTGGTCATCGCGTTCCCGATCGGTATTCTCCGCGGCTCGCGCCTGTGGATCGTGCGGTTCCTGGCCGGGGCGTACTTCGAGATCTTCCGGGGCACGTCGGCGCTGATCCTGATGATCTGGATGACGTTCGCGGTGCCGCTGCTGCTGCACATCCAGTTCCAGCCGATGGCGGCCGGTGTGCTGGCCCTGGGCCTCGGCTACGGCGCCTACGGGTCCGAGATCGTCCGTGGTGCGCTGGCCGCCGTGCCGGTGGCCCAGCGCGAGGCGGGGGTCGCGCTCAACTTCACGCCGTTGCAGCGGCTGCGGCTGATCGAACTCCCGCAGGCCTGGCCCGAGATGATCCCGCCGTTCAACAACCTGCTGATCGAGCTGATGAAGGGCACCGCGCTGGTGTCCGTGATCTCGGTGGCCGACATGACGTTCGCCGGGAACCTGCTGCGGCAGGCCAAGAACGAGAGCGCGCCGTCGTACACGCTGCTGCTCGTCCTGTACTTCGTGCTCGCGTTCGTCCTGACGCGCGGCATGCGGGCGCTGGAGCGGCGCGCCAAGTCGAAGGTCGGCCGGCCCAGTGAGACGAAGGTCCTCTTCGGCGGTCTGCGGAGCAAGAGCGGGGTCGACGCCGTGACCGGCAGCAGCACCGCCGAGGGAACGGGGGCCGGCAAGTGAACTGGGACTGGAGCGTCATCGACGACTTCATGCCGCGCTTCTGGGACGGGGTGCTCGTCACCCTGCAGGCGCTCGGCTGGGGCACTCTCATCGCGTTCGCCCTGGGTCTCGTCTGGGCGATCGCCCAGCGTTCGGGGCCGGTGTGGGTGCGCGCCGTGGTCATCGCGATCACCGAGTTCATCCGGAACACGCCGCTGCTCGTGCAGCTCTTCTTCCTCTTCTACGTGGTGCCCGAGTGGGGGCCGACGATGTCCCCGCTCACCACGGGTGTCATCGGGCTCGGTCTGCACTACTCGACGTACACCTCCGAGGTGTACCGGGCGGGCATCGAGGGCGTGCCGGCCGGTCAGTGGGAGGCGGCGACGGCGCTCAGCCTGTCGCGCCGCCGTACCTGGACGGCCGTGATCCTGCCGCAGGCGATCCGCCGCGTCGTGCCGACGCTCGGCAACTACGTGGTCGCGATGCTGAAGGACTCCCCGCAGATCTACGTCATCGGTGCGCTGGACATGCTCGGCGAGGCCCAGGCCTACAGCCAGGAGACGTTCACCACCGAGGCGCTGACCCTGGTCGGAGTCGCCTACATCGTCATCGCCTACCCCGCCTCCCTTCTTCTGCGAGCCCTGGAGCGTCGTCTTGCCCGCTGACATCAATCCCACCGCGAAGACGCCCGAGGCCCCGGCCGGGGGCGACGAACTGATCCGCTTCGACAAGGTCGTGAAGCGGTTCGGCGGCAACACCGTCCTGGACGAGCTGGACTTCTCGGTCGCGTCCGGCAAACACGTGACGCTGATCGGACCGTCCGGCTCCGGCAAGACGACGATCCTCAGACTCCTCATGACCCTGCTCAAGCCCGACGAGGGCTCGATCAAGGTCGGCGGCGACTACCTCACGCACGAGGAGAAGAACGGCACGCTGGTGCCGGCCGGCGAGAAGCACATCCGCGAGGTCCGCAAGAACATCGGGATGGTCTTCCAGCAGTTCAACCTGTTCCCGAACATGAAGGTGCTCCGGAACATCATGGAGGCGCCGGTCACCGTGCTCGGCCTGTCCAAGGACGAGGCGGAGCAGCGGGCGCGCGAGCTGCTCGACATGGTCGGGCTCGGGGACCGCTGCGACGCGTACCCGACGCAGCTGTCCGGCGGTCAGCAGCAGCGGGTCGCGATCGCGCGGGCGCTGGCCATGCGGCCGCAGGTGCTGCTCCTGGACGAGGTCACCTCGGCGCTCGACCCGGAGCTGGTCGCGGGCGTTCTCGACGTCCTGCGGGACATCGCGCACACGACGGACATCACGATGCTGTGCGTGACCCACGAGATGGGCTTCGCCCGGGACATCTCCGACCAGGTACTGATGTTCGATGCCGGACGGGTGATCGAGTCCGGTTCGCCGGAGAAGATCTTCACCGAGCCCGAGCACGATCGCACCCGGGAATTCCTGAGCGCGGTGCTGTGACCAGCCGTGCCCATCATGGGGCATGACTTTGGCATATGCCAGGGTGGCGCGTTCCTGCTGAGAGGCCACGGAACGCGCCACCAATCTCCCCAACAGCCGCCCCGTCCGGACCGGTTGACGGCTATCGTGGACGGAGCCCAGCTGTCCGGAACCGTTCCATGCAGGGGGATCCCGTGGCGCTGAAGCACGAACAGGACGCGTCGTCGTACCAGCCGCACCGGTCGGTGCAGCTCGCGCTGCGCGTTCTGGAGACCGTCGCCCGGCACGGGGTCGGCATCACCGACACCGAGCTCGGCCGCCGCACCGAACTGCCCGCCGACCAGCTGGCCCCGCTGCTGCGGATGCTGCGCCGCGAGGGGTACGTCCGGCAGACCGCGGACGGGGCGTACGTCACGGGCGCGACGCTCGACCGGCTGTCGACCGCCGACGGCCGCGAGGCCGCCCTCGCCACCGAGCTCCAGCACACCCTGGACACGCTGCGCGACACGGTGGGCGCGGCCGTCTACCTCAGCCGGTACATCGACGGCGAGGTCCGTGTCACCCAGTACGCGGCCGGGCCCGAGGCCCCCGCGGTCAACGAGTGGGTGGACTTCCGCGTCTCCGCGCACGCCAGCGCGGTCGGCAAGAGCCTGCTCGGCCAGCTGGACGTGAACGGGCGGCGCGATCACCTCTCCCGGCACAAGATGGCCCGCCTCACCTCGCGCACCATCACCAACGAGAAGGTGCTGCTCTCCCGGCTGGCCGCCCAGCCGCCGACCGTCCCGGTCCTCGACCTCCAGGAGTACGCGGTCGGCACGGTGTGCGCGGCGGTCCCGATCACGGCCGGCGCCGCGGTGGGCTGCCTCGCGCTCTCCCTGCCGGTCGAGCACGCCCACCGGCTCCACAGCGCGGCCGACCGCCTCAACAAGGGGGCGACCCCGGTCCTGCTGTCCCTGGCGATCTGAGTCCCGGAGCCCGGGCGGCCGCGCCGGTCCGGGAACAGCGAAAGCCCCCCGCTGCTGCGAGGGGCTTCACTTCAGGTGCGCCATCAGGGACTCGAACCCCGGACACGCGGATTAAGAGTCCGCTGCTCTAACCAACTGAGCTAATGGCGCCGGTTGACGTCGTAAATACTACCCGGTCCCGGGGGGTGCTTCCGACCACGCGCGTTCAGGTGGGGTTCAGGAGCGGGTGACGGCCGTGGGTGCGGAACGCGGCGGCCAGGGCATCGCGGTCGGCCGGGCCGAAGGGACGGTAGGACGACTCGCCCTCGGGCCGCCACCACACGGGGTCGGTACCGCCGCCGAAGCCCTCGCGGCGCAGCTCGCCGCGGCGCACCTTGTTCGTGGCGGTGACCGGCATCCGTGTGACCAGGCGCACGAAGCGCGGGGCCATCTTCGTGCCGAGGTCGGGCTGGGCCAGGAGGAACTCGGCGAAGGCGAGCGGATCGAAGGCGGCGCCGTCGCGCAGCGCCACGGTCGCCATGACCTGGTCGCCCGCGACCGGGTCCGGGACGCCGTAGACGGCGACGGCGGCGGCCCGGGACCAGCGGGCGAGGATGTTCTCGATCATGGCGGGGGCGAGGTTCTCGCTGTCGACGCGGATCTTGTCGTCGTCGCGCCCGGCGAAGTAGAGGAACCCGTCGGCGTCCCGGTAGAAGAGGTCACCGGTCCAGTACCAGCCGTGTTCGCGGACGCGCTCGGCGTCGGCGGCCTCGTTGCGCCAGTAGCCCTCGAACGGGGAGCGGCCGCGGTTCACGAGCTCGCCGATGGCGCGGCCGCCGTTGACGAGCCGCCCGCCCGCGTCGAACTCGGCCGGCGGGCACTCCTCGCGGGTCGCCGGGTCGAGCACCGCGAGGTCGTCCCCGGGGGCGGCGCGGCCGATCGCGCCGGGCGGGGTGTCGGGCGTGCGGGACACGGCGGCGCCGCCCTCGGAGGAGCCGTACCCCTCGACGAGCCGGACCCCGAACCGCTGCTCGAAACGGGCGGCGTCGACCGCCCCGGCCTCGGTGCCGAAGCCGACCCGCAGCGGGTTGTCCCGGTCGTCGGGGCGCTCCTCGGTGGCGAGGAGGTACTGCACGGCGCGGCCGACGTAGGTGAAGTAGGTGGCGCCGAAGCGGCGTACGTCGTCGAGGAAGCCGGAGGCGGAGAAGCGGCGGGCCAGGGCGGTCCCGGCGCCGGCCGCCATCGCGGGGGCCCAGTCGGCGATGACCGCGTTGCCGTGGAAGAGCGGCATGCAGATGTAGTGCACGTCGTCGCGGCGCACCCCGAAGTGACCGACCAGGGACTGCCCCGCGTGGGCGAGCCTGCCCTGGGTGCAGATCGCCGCCTTGGGGGCGCCGGTGGAGCCGGAGGTGAAGTAGAGGAGCATCCGGGTCCCGGGGCCGATGCCGCGGGCCGCTTGCGGCGCGGCGCCCGCGTAGGGCGCGAGCACCTCCCCGTAGGCGGCGGTGTCGGTGACCAGGACGCGGACGCCGGGCAGCCGCAGTCCGTCGAGGAGCGGGAGCCGGGCGCGCTCGGTGACCAGGACGCGGCACTCGGTGTGAGTGATGTCGCGGGCGAGCTCGGCGCCGCGGCGGGTGGGGTTGAGTCCGGCGACGGCGGCTCCGGCCAGGGCGGCGGCGCCGAGCCACTGCGGGAACTCCGGGGTGTTGTCGAGGAGCAGCCCGACGTGCGGTGCGGCGCCGCGGGGCAGCAGGTCGCCGAGGAGCGCGGCCCGGGCGGCGGCACCCGCGGCCACCTCGTGATGGCTGAGCACCTGGTCCTCGAAGGCGAGGCCGGGGCGGTGGTCCTGCCACCGCGCCTGGACGAGTTCCGCGAAGGTGTTCCTCAGGGATCCCATGGCGGCGCACCATAATTGACGTCACGTCAGATGTGGAGGGCCGCGACCCGCCCGGCCGCTCCGCCGCCCGCGGGCGTCACCAGTACTGGACGGACACCCCGAGGAGGACGACGGCCCCGACGCCGAGCACGCCCACGCCGAAGACCGTGCCGAACGCGTCGCGGCCGGGGCTCGGCTCGGAGGCCGTCGCCGCCTCGGGCTCGGCCGCCGCGTAGTACACGAGCGTGCTGTCCCCGACGGCCCGGCTCGCGGGGCCGCCGGACTCCTTGAAGCGCACGGCGCGCCCGGTGGCGTCGGTGAAGTCGTACTCGTGCCACTGGATGCGCCGGGCGACGTTGTTCACCATCTGCACGCGCGCGTACGCGGCGACCACGCGCGCCTGCGCGGTCAGCCCGCTCTCCCACGCCGCGCGCCGCTGCCGGGTCCGCCGCACGATCGCGAAGCAGGCCCAGACGAGCAGGACGGCGAGCAGGGGGAGAAGGAGGTGGAAGACAAGACCGTCCATGGCCGGCGGGCCCCGCAATCAGAAGTCGTCGGTGGGCAGATCGGCCACGAACGATACGCAGCGGACGACTCCCGGCCCAGACGTGGGCCGGGAGCGGTTCCGCCGCCCTCAGGATGCCGGACGGGTCATACGGGCCGAACGGGTCAGAAGGTCACGTCCGAGCAGGCGTAGAACGCGTTCGCCGTGTCGGCGATCGTCCAGACGGCGACGATCACGTGGTGGCCCGACTTCCCGGAGGGGAGGACACCGGAGTGCGAGAGGGTGGCCGGGGGCTGTCCGCTGTAGGGCACCGTGAGGAACGGGGTGGTGTCCAGGGCGGCGCGGGTGAGCGGCTGGTTCTGGTCCCAGCCGTTCTTGGTGACGTAGTAGCGGAAGTCCGTGGTGGAGTGGCGCGCGGTGAACTGCCAGCGGAAGGTGTAGCTCTGTCCTCCCGTCACCTGGGTGGTGGGCCAGGCCTGGCCGTTCGGCTGCTTCGCGGCGTCGAGCGCGCCGAACTCGCCGTGGCCCGCGGAGCAGATCTGGCCGTCGGCGGGACCGGCGGCCGGGAAGCCCTTGGGGCCCTCGACGCTCTGCGGCTCCCACTGGATGTTGCCGCAGCCGGTGACGGTGCCGTTGGCACAGAGTTTCTGCCGGCTGATGGGCAGGTCGGTGTAGCCGTGGCCGCTGGCGCCGCCCGCCGAGAGCGCGAGGGCTCCGACGGTGGTCAGGCCGAGCAGGGCCGCGCAGATCTTCTTTCGCATGCTGCCGCTCCTGGGGGTGTGGGGAGTTCCGGTAGCCGTGCACACAGCGTTCGCCGATCGAAGAACATTCAGGTCTAGACCAACACCCAAGGTAAGGGCGCTAGTTGAACATGTCCATACCAATCGATGAGCTGCTCCTGACCCGCCGGAACCCCGCCCCGCGGGAGCCCGTCACTCCCCCCGCCCGGTGTAGAACGCCACCGTCAGATCCTTCACCAGCGCCTTGCGCTCGTAGTCGTCCAGCTCGACCAGGCCCCGCGTCGTCAGCCGCGTCACCGTGTCCTCCACCGAGTCCACGACCGACGACAGCACCGAGTCGCGGTGCTGCGCGTCGAGCGCCGCGACCCGGCGGCGGCGCATCGCGGCGGCCACCTCCGGCGCGTACTCGATCCGGGTCGGCTGCGCCGAGAACACCTCGATGCCGACCGGCGCCGCGTCCGTCGCGAGCCGGCGCGTCAGCAGGTCGCCGACGGCCTCCGCGTTGCGCAGCGTCGGCGCGTCCCCGTGGAAGGCGTCCGCCGGCAGCTGCGAGAGCACCCGGGCCAGCCCCGCCTCGACGCACTCGCGCAGGTACTCCTCGTGGTCCTCGACGCCGAGCGCCGCCTTCGCCGTGTCCCTGATCCGCCAGACGACGAGACAGACGACCCGCAGCGCGGTGCCGTTGGCGTCGACCACCGCCATCGGCTCACTGCGCCAGTGCCGCAGCCGTACGTCGATGCGGCGCCGCAGGACCAGCGGGTTCACCCACATCAGGCCCGTCCGGCGCACGGTCCCGCGGTACCGCCCGCACAGACTCAGCACCCAGGCCCGCCCCGCCCGCCCGCGCGCGAGCCCGCCGAAGCCGAACAGCGCGAGCGCCCCCGACCCGGCGAGCGCCGCCCACTGGACCGGGCCGAGCCCCACGCCCGCGTACCCGGGCAGCCCGGCGGCCTCCGTCATGATCCCCGGCAGCGCCCCCGCCCAGCCCAGCGAGACCGCCGTACCCGCCGCGCCCACCACGCCGCCGAACAGTCCGGCCGTACC
>NZ_WWIA01000820.1 GCF_009870065.1 Streptomyces sp. SID5785
GATCGTGCAGCTCCCGTACTACCTCCCGGACTGGAACACGATCACGAAGACGGACGCCGAGCCCAGGTTCCAGAAGGTCCTGCTCGGCACGCTCGGCGCCGAGGAGTTCCTCGACAGGACGGCCGACGCGCTGAACAAGGCGCAGGCGGAGTGGGACACCCGCAAGAACTAGGCGCGCACCCTCGGGGACCCGCCGCCCGCACAACGTCGTCCGTCCGCAGAGAAGGAGAAATCCGTGAAGCCCCGTACCCGCGCGGCCCTCGTCGCCGCCTGCGCCGCCCTCGTCCTGACCGCCGCCGCCCCGGGCACCGCCCAGGCCCATCGCCCCGACCCGGCGCGCGCCACGCTGCCCGCCGGGGACGGCTGGGCCTCGTCCGGCCCCGGCACCACCGGCGGCGCCGGAGCCGACGCCGCCCATGTCCGCACCGTCACCACCTGGGCGGAGCTGAAGTCGGCCCTCGCCGACGGCGGCTCCGCCCCGAAGATCATCAGAGTGCGCGGCACCCTCGACGCGGACGGCGCCGACTGCTCCGGATTCGCCACCGACGGCTACGACTTCGACCGGTACCTCGCCGACTACGACCCCGCCGTGTGGGGGTACGAGAAGGAGGTCTCCGGCCCGCAGGAGGACCTGCGGGCCGCCTCCGCCGCCCGCCAGGCCGCTGCCGTCGAGGTGAAGGTCCCGGCCAACACCACCCTCGTCGGCGTGGGCCACCGCCCGTCCGTCGTGGGCGGCAGCCTGCAGATCGAGGGCGTCGACAACGTCATCGTGCGGGGCCTGACCTTCGAGTCCCCGCTCGACTGCTTCCCCCAGTGGGACCCCACCGACGGCGACACCGGCAACTGGAACTCCGAGTACGACGCCGCCGTCGTGCACGGCTCCACACACGTCTGGCTCGACCACAACACGTTCACCGACGGCGCCCACCCGGACTCCACGCTGCCCGCCTACTACGGGCGCCTGTACCAGCGGCACGACGGAGAGCTCGACATCGTCAACGGCGCCGACCTCGTCACGGTCTCCTGGAACGTCTTCGCCGACCACGACAAGACCCTGATGATCGGCAACAGCGACGGGGCAGGTGCCACGGACGAGGGACGGCTGCGGGTCACCCTGCACCACAACCTCTTCGAGAACATCGTCGAGCGGGCGCCCCGCGTGCGGTTCGGACAGGTCGACGTCTACAACAACGCCTTTGTCGCGAACGCGGACTACGTCTACTCGTTCGGCATCGGGCACGCCTCGCGGCTGGTCGCGGAGAAGAACGCGTTCACGCTGCCGCGCGGGGTGACGGCCGGGGACGTCCTGTACCGGTGGAACGACTTCCCGGTCACCGCACGGGGGAACCTCGTGAACGGGCGGCCCGTGGACCTGGTCGACGCCTACAACACCGCCCACCCCGAGGCGCCGCTGACCGCCGGCGCGGGCTGGACCCCGACCCTGCGCACGCACGTCGACCCGGCACGGTCCGTGCCGCGCACCGTCGCACGCGGCGCCGGGGCGGACCGGCTGCGCTGATCCCTCAGCCCAGCCGCCACAGCACGTAGGCCACCACGAGCAGTCCCACCCCGGCCGTCGCGAGCAACGAGCCGAGCAGCCGCAGCTGTCCCGGCGGCGGGCCCGCGACGGGCGGGGCGCCCGCCCGCCGGGCGAGGACGGTGCGCAGGTCGAGGGCCCAGCTCAGGCCGCGCCCGATGGCCACGAGCGCGCCCACGACGAACATCCCGAGCAGTTCGGGCGACGACGCACGCGTCACGGCGGAGACCAGCGGGGGAGAAGGCACGGTCCGGGGTCCTCTGGGTCGGTTCGTTCCGGTTGTCGACCCTAGAGGGCGGGTGTCAACGCCGGGTCAAGTCCGGTTCAGGCGCGGGCAATGGCTCGGCCCCGACCCGATATCGATCGGGTAACAGCGGTCGCGGCCGCCTGTGTGATGCGCGTAGACATGCGGCTACCTGCACGCATCCCACCCGCCCTCGCCCTCATCGGAGTTGACCGTGCCGACCCTTCGCAAGTCCACCCGAGTCGTCGGTGTCGCCGCCGCCTGCGCCCTGGCCGCCGGCGTCGCCTACGGCACCGGTTCCGCGAGCGCCGACCGCCCCTCGGGCCGGACGAGCGCCGAACCCCACAACATCGGTCTCCTCGTCCAGGAGATCGACTCCTACTACGGTGCCGCCCAGGACGCCGACGGCGTCTGGCAGGCGGCGCCCGACAGCCAGTACGCCGAGGACCTCGCGCGCGTCCAGGCCGGGGCGAAGCGGCAGATCGCCAAGGCCGCCCGCGCCGCCCACCACGGCAAGGGCCACAAGCCCGCCATCGTCTTCGACATCGACGACACCCTGCTGCTCAGCTTCGACTACGAACGCAAGACCAACTACGTCTACGACGACGCCACATGGAAGGCCTACGTCGCGAAGGCCGACCGGCCCGCCGTGTTCGGCACGCCCGCACTCATCGACTACGCGCACTCCAAGGGCGTCGAGGTCTTCTACAACTCCGGGCTCGGCGCGGACCAGCGCTCCGCCGCCGTGGAGAACCTGAAGAAGGTCGGCATCGACGTGAACCTCGACGCCGGGCACGTCTTCCTCAAGGACAAGGCGAACCCGCCCGCCTACCTGAGCGACTGCGCCACCCCGGCCGCCTGGAACTGCACCACGGTCCAGTACAAGTCCGGCACCCGGGCGCACATCGAGTCCCTCGGCTACGACATCGTCGGCAACTTCGGCGACCAGTACTCCGACCTCGAGGGCGGCCACGCCGACCGTACGTACAAGTTCCCCAACCCGACGTACTACGTGGGCTGAGCACCGCCGCTGGCTACGCTGGCCCGGTGACGCAGCCGGAGGACCCCGCGACGGCCTACTGGGACGGCCTGGCCGCCCGGCTGGCCGACCGCGGGCTGCCCGAGGGGCACATCGCGGAGATCCTCGCCGGGCTGGCCGGCGCCGTCCCCCAAGACCGGGGCCCGGCCGGGGCGCTCGGCGCCGCCGAGGCCCTCGCCGCCCGGCTGACCCCGCCGCCCGCCGCCGACGAGCGCGTCGAGATCTGGCGCTGGTCCGCCGACACCTACGCGGACGCCGCGCTTCTCGACCGCTTCGGGGCCGAGGGCTGGGAACTGGAGGGCGTCGACGACGCGGGACGTTTCGTGTGCCGCCGCGACCCGGAGCGCCCGCGGCCGTGGGAGTACCGCCGCACGGTCGTCCCCGGCCCCGCCGCCGCACCGCCCGGCACCGCGGGCTGGCTGCTGCGCGGCA
>NZ_WWIA01000821.1 GCF_009870065.1 Streptomyces sp. SID5785
GGAGTGCGGGGCGGCGCGCGGCACCTCCCGGTACTCCAGGGAGGTGCGCAGCGGGTGGTCGGTGGGGCGGAACGCCCAGCCGTCGTCGAGCGCGTCGGGGCCGGGCACGTCGGGCATGCCGGGCTGGCGCCAACCGCCGTCCGGTTGCGGCCGTTTGAAGGACACGCTCATCGTGAGTGCCTCCTTGCCGCCCTGTCGCGCGGTGACCTGCCGCATCGAGTAGCCGGTCCCGTCGCGCACGTGGTCGACGGCGTAGCGGGCCGGGCGGGTGGGCGCGAGCGGGCGCAGGAAGTAGGCGTGCAGGGAGTGCACCCGGCGCTCGTCCGGGTCGACGGTGTGCTGGGCGGCGGCGAGCGCCTGGGCCAGGGCCGCCCCGCCGTAGCCGCGCTCGCGGGCGCGGCCGGGGTGGCAGTACCCCTCGAAGAGCGTGGCGTCCCGCGGACCGTCGGCCACGGGCCGGACGCCGACGTGCTCCCCCTTGCCCAGGGCGCCGAGCGCGCGCGGCGGCAGAGCGTCGTCGGGCCGGTCGTCGGGCCGGGAGGAGCGGTGCGGAGCGTGACGGAACATTCGTCGAGACTCGGGCCTGCGTGCCGTCGTGTCCAGCCCGTCCGTCCGCATCGTGATCGACCCGGTGAAGCCGTCGGCGTGATCGACCCGGTGAAGCCGTCGGCGTGATCCACTCGGTGAAGCCGTCAGCGCGGCCCCGCTCCCGCCTGCGCGGCGAGGACCGCGGCCGCGTCCGCGGAGATGGCTGCGGCGGTCGCGCGCAGGGCGGGCAGGATCGCCGTCCTGGCCTCCTCGGCGGACGTGCGGCCCGAGTGCAGCGCCACGTTGACCGCGGCGACCGTCTCCCCGCGGGCGCCGCGCACGGGGACCGCGATCGAGCACAGGCCCTGCTCCAGCTCCTGGTCCACCACCGCGTACCCGTCGGCCGCCACCCCGTCGATGATCCGCTCGAGCGCGTCCCGTCCCGTGACCGTGTACGGGGTCAGGGGCGCGAGGTCGGCCGCGGACAGCCGGGCCGCGCGCTCGCCGGCCGGGAGCCCGGCGAGCAGGACCCGGCCCATCGACGTGGCCCGGGCGGGGAAGCGGGTCCCCTCGGTGATGTCGACGCTCATGATGCGGCCGGCGGCGACCCGGCTCACGTACCGGATGTCCGGGCCGTCGAGGACCGCGACGGAGGCCGACTCGTGCACCTGCCGGACGAGGGCCGCGAGGTGCGGCCGGGCGATGTCGCCGAGCGGGAGGCCCGACAGCAGGGGATAGCCGAGGTCGAGGACCGCGGGCAGCAGGCTGAAGGTACCGTCGGCGGAGGTGGCGTAGCCGAGCTGTTCCAGGGTGAGCAGGGAGCGGCGGGCCGTGGCGCGGGCCAGTCCGGTGGCCTGTGCGACGGCGGAGAGGGTCAGGCCGGGGGCGGCGCCGAGCGCGGTCAGCACGGCGAGCCCCCGGGCGAGCGACTGGAGGTACTCGGGGCCGAGCTCCCGCTTGGCCTGCGCCGTCGGGTCCGTCGCCGGGGCGCCGGGGTCGCCCTGATCGGACGGGGCCGAGGCGGCGGGCGGCGCGGCCAGCGCCTGCGTCATGCGGGCGGCGGTGTCCCGCAGCGGCTCCAGCGCGTACGCGCGCAGTCCCTCGGCGGTGTGCCGGCTGGTGTGGCTGACCGCGCTGAGCGCACACACGGTACGGCCCGTGGCGTCCCGCACCGGCACGGCGACGGCGACCAGGCCGGGCTCGACGAGCTGGTCGTCGGCGGACCAGCCGCGTCCGGCCGCCTCCGCGGCGAGGGCGCGCAGCCGGTCGTCGTCGATCCGCGGCCGGTAGGCGCCGGGGAGCGCCGGGAAGTCCCGCGGCGGCCGTGACCACCGCGCCGCGAACCGCTCCTGGGGCCACTCGGCGGCGAACAGCGCGCCCGGGGCGCAGCGGTCGGCGGGCAGAGCGTCGCCGACGCGGAACGACGCGGCCAGCGCGCGACGCCGGGTGTGCTGCACGACGAAGCGGACCGCGTCGGCGTCGGGAACCGCGACCGAGACCGACTCGTCGAGCCGGTCCGCGAGCGCCGCGGCGAGCGGGCCGACGGCGGCGGGCACCCCGCAGGCCCGCAGATAGGCGGCACCGAGGTGCAACAGGCGCGGGGCCAGGACGAGTTCGCGGTCCTCGTCCCGCAGATACCCGAGGTGGACCAGCGTCGCGGCGATGCGGTCGACGGTCGAACGGGCCAGGCCGGTCTCCTTGGCGAGCGCGCCGGCCGTCAGCCTCCCCTGCGGGGAGCGGGACAGCACGCGCAGCACGCCGAGCCCCCGCTCCAGGGGGCCCACCGGCGCTGCGGCCGCAGCGGTGCGCGGCATTCGTCCTCCTCGATCGCACGGCCGACCCGTTGACAAGGGCACGGGCCGGATGGAAACTCGCCCCGTCGCCGTTTGTGAACTTTAGTTCACCAGGCGAACACATGCAACATCACGCGTCGACGATCGGACGGACGGCAATGGACAAGGTGGTGCGCTCGGCCGAGGAGGCCGTCGCCGACATCGGTGACGGCGCGTCTCTGGCCGTCGGCGGCTTCGGACTCAGCGGGGTCCCGAACGTCCTCATCGCGGCCCTGCACCGGCAGGGCGCACGCGGCCTGCGGGTCGTCTCCAACAACTGCGGGGTGGACGACGGCGGTCTCGGCACGCTCCTCGCGGCTCGCCGCATCGCCCGGGTCGTCGGCTCGTACGTCGGGGAGAACAAGGAGTTCGCCCGCCAGTACCTCTCCGGCGAGCTGGAGCTCGAACTCACCCCGCAGGGCACCCTCGCCGAGCGGCTGCGCGCGGGCGGCGCCGGGATCCCCGCCTTCTTCACCCCGGCCGGTGTGGGCACGCCGGTCGCCGAGGGCGGCCTGCCCTGGCGGTACGCCGCCGACGGCAGCGTGGCCGTCGCCTCGCCGCCCAAGGAGGTGCGCACGTTCGACGGGCGCCCCTACCTGATGGAGCGCGGCATCACCACCGACTTCGCCCTCGTCCGCGCGGCCCGCGGCGACCGCCACGGAAACCTGGTCTTCGCCAAGGCGGCACGCAACTTCAACCCGCTCGCCGCGACGGCCGGGCGCGTCACGATCGCCGAGGTCGAGGAGCTCGTGGAGCCGGGCCGGATCGCACCCGACGAGGTGCACCTGCCCGGCGTCTTCGTGCACCGCGTGCTGGAGCTGACCCCCGAACAGGCCGCCGACAAGGGCGTGGAGAAGAGGACGGTGCGCGGCTGATGCCCTGGACCCGGGACGAGATGGCCGCCCGCGCGGCCCGCGAACTGCCCGACGGCGCGTACGTCAACCTGGGCATCGGACTGCCCACGCGGATCCCGAACCACCTCCCCGCCGGCGTCGACGTCGTCCTGCAGTCGGAGAACGGGTTGCTGGGCGTGGGCCCCTACCCGGCCGAGGACGAGGTCGACCCCGACCTGATCAACGCGGGCAAGGAGACCGTCACCGCGCGGCCGGGCGCCGCCTTCTTCGACTCGGCGCTGTCCTTCGGCATGATCCGCGGCGGCCACATCGACATCGCCGTCCTCGGCGCGATGCAGGTGTCGGCGCACGGCGACCTCGCCAACTGGGCCGTGCCCGGCAAGATGATCAAGGGGATGGGCGGGGCGATGGACCTCGTGCACGGCACCCGCCGCGTCCTCGTGCTCATGGAGCACAACGCGAAGGACGGCTCTCCGAAACTCGTGGAGGCCTGCACGCTGCCGCTCACCGGCCGCGGCTGTGTGCACCGGATCGTCACCGACCTCGCCGTCCTCGACGTCACCGGCCAGGGCCTGCGCCTGGCAGAACTGGCGCCGGGCGTCACCCTCGACGAGGTCCGGCGCCGCACCGGCACCGCGGTGCTCGGCGCCGACACCCCCGCGGACTCCGTCCGGTGAACGGGCACCGTCCACGGAACCCGACGCCCCCTACCGATACGGGCCGGTCACCGGCCCCCGTCCTGGAGCGCTGACATGACCGACCTTCATCTGCCCCGCCGGTCCGCCGTCCTGGACCAGGCGGCCGTGGACGCCGAGATGGCCGCGGTCCGCCCCGGCGGAGCCGTCCACCCCGACCG
>NZ_WWIA01000822.1 GCF_009870065.1 Streptomyces sp. SID5785
GTCGCGGCCGGAGCGGGCCTCCTGCTCGCCCTCGCGCACGCGGACTCACCGCTGCGCGCGCCGCTCGCGCTCGTGTTCCTGCTCGGCGCGCCCGGCGCCGCGTTCGCCGCGGCGCTGCGCGGCCTCGACCCGTGGGCCCGGGGGCTCACGTCGGCGGCCGGCGCGATCACCACGGTGATGCTGGTCTCCCAGGGGATGCTCGCCACCCACCACTGGTCGGTGGACGGCGGGGTCGTCGCCGTGGGGGCACTCAGCGCACTCGCCTTCGTCGCCCAGTCGGCCGTCCGACGGCTGCGCCGCCACCGGCCAACCGGGCATTCGGTAAACGAATGATCAAACACCGCCAGGGGGGCGGTAGTTGAAGTAAAGGACAGAACAACAAAAACGTGAGACACCGTTTCAGGTCTTGCCATACAGTCTCAATCATCAATACCGTCGTTCATCCACCCGCATCGGTCCATCACGCAGGTGATCCAGGGGAGGGCTCAGGATCACGAAGGACCGGTCGGGGCGCGGTAGGGGGGTGCCTGCTCGGTCAGCCGCTGCCTTCGGCCTTTCCAGGCCGGGGGACGTCCAGGGGCCGCCGGGCGGCGTGCCGCGCGACCGGTCGGACCGACCGGTGTGTATTGCCAGCTCACCCGGCCTGCACGGAGAGCAGTTCCGGCATGCCGTGAGTGAGAGACCCCCCTTTCGAACCGGACACATCACCGGACCGCCCGGGGGCGGGCGGTCCACCGGACGAGAGGGACCAGACTCATGAGCAGTTCCGTCGCGCATCCGGCGGTCCCTGACGGGACCACACCGAGTCGTATATCCGGTCAGTACCGGGCCATCTCCACCCATCTCGCCATCGCTCCGCGGGTCAGTGTGGTCATCCCCGCGATGAACGAGGCGGAGAACCTGCCGTACGTCTTCAAGACCCTGCCCGACTGGATCCACGAGGTCGTCCTGGTCGACGGGAACTCCACCGACGACACGGTGGCGGTGGCCCGCGACCTGTGGCCGGAGGTGGTGGTCGTCCCGCAGCTCGGCAAGGGCAAGGGGGACGCCCTGATCACCGGCTTCGAGGCCTGCTCGGGCGACATCATCGTGATGGTCGACGCCGACGGCTCGGCGGACGGCCAGGAGATCGTCAGCTATGTGTCGGCCCTGGTGTCGGGCGCGGACTTCGCGAAGGGCTCCCGCTTCGCCAACGGGGGCGGCACGGACGACATGACGCCGGTCCGCAAACTGGGCAACTGGGCGCTGTGCTCGGTGGTCAACGCGAAGTTCGGCGCCCGCTACACGGACCTGTGCTACGGGTACAACGCGTTCTGGCGGCACTGCCTCGACCAGATCGACCTGGACTGCACCGGGTTCGAGGTCGAGACGCTCATGAACATCCGGGTGGTCAAGGCCGGTCTCAAGGTCCAGGAGATCCCGAGCCACGAGTACCTGCGCATCCACGGGGCGAGCAATCTGCGCGCCGTGCGGGACGGGCTGCGCGTGCTCAGGGTGATCCTGCGCGAGCGGTCGAACCGGCGGGCCCGACGGCTCGCGGGCGCCGCCGGAAAGCTCCGTCCGGTGCGGGGGGACGGCGCGTGACGGGCAGCCCGCACGGGGCGGACGGGCCGTCCCCGGCGGCCGGTCCGCCTTCCGTGTCCGTCGTCGTCTGCGTGTACACGCAGGAGCGGTGGGAGGACATCCTCGCCGCCGTCGACTCGGTGCGCGCACAGTCGCGGCCCGCGCTGGAGACCCTGCTCGTCGTCGATCACAACCCCGTGCTGCTCGACCGCCTGCGGGCGCGGTACGCGGACACGGCAGGGGTCCACGCCGTTCGCGTACTCGCCAACGCGGGCCCGCGCGGCCTGTCCGCCGGGCGGAACACGGGGATCGCGGCGGCCCGCGGCGAGGTCGTCGCGTTCCTCGACGACGACGCGGTCGCCGAGCGGGACTGGCTGCGCTGGTTCACCGAGGCGTACGCCGATCCGGCGGTCATGGCGGTCGGCGGGCGCACCGAGCCGGTGTGGGCGTCGGGCCGCAGGCCCGCCTGGTTCCCCGAGGAGTTCGACTGGGTCGTCGGCTGCACGTACAGGGGACTCCCCCGCGGCAAGGTGCGCGTGCGCAACGTGCTGGGCGGCAACGCCTCGTTCCGGCGTACGGCGTTCGACGCGGCGGGCGGGTTCGCGACCGGCATCGGCCGCGACGGCGACAAGCGGCCGCTGGGCTGCGAGGAGACGGAGCTGTGCATCCGGCTGACCCGCGCCCGGCCGGACGCGGTGCTGCTCATCGACGACCGGGCCGTGATCCACCACCGGGTCCCGGCCGGCCGGGAGCGCTTCGGCTACTTCCGGACCCGGACGTACGCGGAGGGCCTGTCGAAGGCCCTCGTCGCACGGAGCGTGGGGGCGGGCAAGGGGCTGGAGAGCGAGCGGGCCTACACCGGCCGGGTGCTGCCGGCCGGAGTGGCCCGCGGCGTACGGGACTTCGTGCTGGCACGGCCGGGGGGAGCGGGCCGGGCCGGCGCCATCGTGGCCGGGGTCGCGGCAGCGGCCGGGGGGTACGTCCTCGGGACGCTGCGGGCCCGCACGGGCCGTGCGCCCGGATTCTCCGTGACGGCGATCGACCCCGGCGCCGTCGACGCGGGCGCCGTCGACGCGGGCCCGGCCGGCGCACCCGGGGGATCCGGCACGGGGAAGGCGGAGGAGACGGGGGCGGCGGCATGAGCGGACCGCGGACGGCGGACGGGGCGGCCGTACCGATCCTGATGTACCACGCGGTCGCGCACGAGCCGCGGGACGCGACACGCAGGCTCTCCGTGACGCCCGCCGCGTTCGCCGAGCAGATGGCGATCCTCGCGGAGAACCGCTGCACGCCCCTGACCACCGCCGAGCTCGCCGGGATCTGGCGCGGCGGCGGCCGGGTGCTGCCCGACCGGCCGGTCCTGATCACGTTCGACGACGGGTACGAGGGCGTGCACCGGTACGCCCTTCCGGCGCTGGCCGAGCACGGCTTCCCGGCGACGCTGTTCGTGTCGACGGGGTGGCTGCGCGGTCCGCACGACACCGGGGGCGGCCTCGACACGATGCTCGACTGGGGGCAGGTGCGCGAACTCGCCGCGCAGGGCGTGGAGATCGGCGGGCACAGCCACACGCATCCGCAGCTCGACCAGCTGGACGACGAGGACCTGCGCTTCGAGCTGCACCGCAGCGCGGAGATCGTCGCCGACGAACTGGGCGCGGCGCCCGCGTCGTTCGCGTACCCGTTCGGTCACTCCGACCGGCGGGTGCGGCGGGCGGTGCGGGCGGCCGGATTCGCCCAGTCGCTCGCGGTCGGCAACGGCCTCGCCCGGCGCCGGCAGGGGCCCTACGCCCTGCAGCGCGTCACCGTGCGCCGCTCCACCGGCGCCGCCGAGTTCGAGCGGCTCGTCGAGGGCCGCGCGATCGGCCGCACCTTCGCCATGGACCGTGCCCTGACCAAGGGGTACGCCGTGGTCCGCAGAGCCCGACAGGCCCGCCGGAAGGCAATCCGTACCCGTGGCTGACACGACCACCACCGACCGGGGCACCACCGCCGGAGAGACGACCGCACCGGCCGGGAGCGACGCAGCGCCCGGCCTCAGACTCAGGCTGTCCGGCATGGGCCGCGGCAGGAAGGGCAGAGAGGACGGCATGGGGTCGGGGGGCGGGAACCAGCTGTTCCGCAACGCCTACGCCCTGATGCTCAACACCGGGATCTCCGGCGTCCTCGGCGTCGGCTTCTGGCTGGCCGCCGCGCACTACTACACGGCGGACGCGGTCGGGCAGGGCTCGGCGGCGATCGCGGCGATGAAGTTCCTCGCGGGGCTCACGGCGGTCACCCTGACCGGGGCGCTGGCCCGCTTCATCCCGATCGCGGGGCGCGCCACGGGACGCTTCATCTTCCGTACGTACGCGGGCAGTTCGGCGGTCGTCGCGCTCGCCGCGCTGGTCTTCCTGCTGACCCTCGACGTGTGGGGGCCCTCGTACCGCTTCCTGCACGGGCCGCTGCACGGGCTGGGGTTCGTGGCGGCCGTCGTCGCCTGGTCGCTGCTGACCCTCCAGGACGGAGTGCTGACCGGGCTGCGCAGCGCACTGTGGGTGCCGGTAGGGAACACGGTGTTCTCGCTGGTCAAGCTGGGGCTCCTGGTCGCGTTCGCCACGGCGCTCGCCACGACCGGGGTGTTCGTGTCGTGGGTCGTCGCGATCGCGTGCTCGGTGGTGCCGCTGGGCTGGCTGGTGTTCCGGCGCCTCGTGCCGCGGCACGTCGAGGCGACCGACGGCAGGGCGAAGACGCCGACGCTGCGCGAGATGGGCCGCTTCCTCGCGGGCGACTACACCGGCTCGCTGTTCTCGCTCGCGGTCGTCTACCTCGTCCCGGTGATCATCGCCTCGCAGGTCAGCTCGGCCGACAACGCGTACTTCTACATCACGACCACGATCGGCGGCACGGTCAACCTGCTCGCCATCAACATGGGCGCCTCGCTGACCGTGGAGGGTGCGCACGACCCGGCGCGGCTCGCCGCGAACACCCGGGCCGCGCTGCGCCGCATGGCCCGGCTGATGGTTCCGGTCTGCGGTCTGCTGTTCCTGCTCGCGCCGTACATCCTGCGGGTGTTCGGGCAGGACTACGCGGACGCCGCGACGCCGCTGCTGCGCTGGTTCGCGGTGGGCGCCGCGCTGCGGGTCGTCATGGAGACGTACTTCGCGGTGCTGCGCGCGCAGAGCCGCACCTCGGGGCTCGCCTGGCTCCAGGGGCTGCTGTGCGTCCTCGTGCTCGGGCTGACCCTGCTGCTGCTCCCCCGGATGGGGCTGACCGGCGCGGGCGTCGCGGAGATCTCCTCGCTGGCGGTGATCGTGGCGATCGCGGCGCCACGGCTGTGGCGGATCGCGCGGGCCGCTCCCGCCGCGCCGCCCGCGGACGACACGGCGCCCGACGGCGACCTGGCCGACCTCGGCACCCCCCGCGCCCCGGTGGGTGAGCAGGACCGGCAGGGCCCGCGGTGGGCGCTGCGCGGGGCCATGGACTCGGACACGCTGCATCTCGCGGTGCAGCTCAATCTGGACCACCAGGAGCGGCGGCCGGACGTGCGTCAGGGATCGGTCACCCCGGCGCAGGGTGTGCGGCTGCCCGGCTGGGCGCGGAAGCCGGGGCCGGGCGGGCCTGAGGGCACGGAGGTGGAGCGCGGGCAGCCCCGGGACCTGCTCGGCGGCGCCCGGATCGGCGGCCCCCGGCGGCCGGCGGCTCCGGTGCAGGTCGACGCGCCCTTCGAGACGGAGACCGAGACGGAGACCGGGCCGGAGCCGGAGCAGGCGCGGGAGGCGGCGGCGGAGGCAG
>NZ_WWIA01000823.1 GCF_009870065.1 Streptomyces sp. SID5785
CCAGCGCTGGCCCGCCGTGCACGTGTCGGACACCGGCCCGCTCTTCCGGCTCGCGCTGGAGCAGGCCCCGGCCGGCTCGATGCTGCACGCCGTCGGCGACGAGGGCGTGGCGATCCGGGACATCGCGGCGACGATCGGCCGCCGGCTCGGGCTGCCGGTGGCCGAGCGGCCGGCCGAGGAGTTCGGCTTCCTCGGCACGGTCCTCTCCCTCGACCAGCCCGCGTCCAGCACCCTGACCCGCTCGCTCCTGGGCTGGCAGCCCACGGGCCCCGGCCTGCTGGCCGACCTGGACCAGGACTACTACTTCGCACAGAGCTGATCCAGGGACCTTCTCCGCGCGCACCGGACGGACGGCCGGAGCCCCGGACGACGCCACCGCGGCGGCCCGTCCGAGGCTCCGGCGCCCCTCCCGCGGGGAACGGGCCTACGGACGCGGCCACACGCGCGCCGGGACCCGACCGCCGTCACGGGATGACCCCGGACCGGCTCAACGATGGTGGTACGGCCTGCGCCGGGCCTCCGGGTCGGTCAGGGCGACGCTGCGGTACTCCACGTCCGCCGGGTTCAGGGTGACGCCCGGGGCGACGATCTCGTCGATCCGGTCCAGGATCTCGTCGTCGAGCCGCACCTCGGCCGCGGCCAGCTGGTCGGTGAGCTGCTCGACGGTACGGGCACCCAGGATCACCGACGTGACCGCCGGATGCGCCGAGGCGAAGGCCAACGCCAGGTGCGTCAGCGGCAGTCCGGCCTCCTTCGCCAGCTCCTGGAGCCGCTCGACGGCGTCGAGCTTGGCGCGGTTGCCCGGCAGGTCGAGGTCGAACCGGTGCCGCAGGACCTGACGGAACGGCGTCATCTCGATCGGCTCGCCGCGCCGGATCCGGCCGGCCAGCCAGCCGCTGTTGAGCGGGCTCCAGGTCAGCACGCCGAGCCCGTGCCGCCGCGCGGTCGGCAGGACGTCCGCCTCGATGCCGCGCACGAGCATGGAGTACGGCGGCTGCTCCGTGCGGAAGGGGATGTGCCCGCCGCGCTCGGCGGCCCAGCGCGCCTCCACCAGCTCCTCGGCCGGGAAGTCGGAGGTGCCGATCGCCATGATCTTCCCCGCCCTGACCAGGTCGGAGAGGACGGAGAGCGTCTCGTCGATGTCGGTGTCCGGGTCGGGGCGGTGCACCTGGTAGAGGTCGATCCGGTCGGTGCCGAGGCGGCGGAGGCTGTCCTCGACGGCACGGGTGAGCCAACGCCGGGAGTTTCCGCGACGGTTGGGCGTGCGGTCGCCGAGCTGGAGCGGGAAGTGCCCCTTCGTCGCGATGACCACGTCGTCGCGCCGCTCCCGCACCGCCTTGCCCACGATGCGCTCCGCCTCGCCGCCGGAGTACTGGTCCGCCGTGTCGACGAGGTTGATGCCCGCGTCCAGCGCGGTGTGGACGATGCGCATCGCGTCGTCGTGGTCCTGGTTCCCCCAGGCGCCGAGGCGCAGGGTGCCGAGGGCGAACGTGCTCACCGAGATGCCGGTCCTGCCGAGGATCCGCTGCTGCATGACTACTCCCTGGATCGGTGCGACTTGGGCGATGCCGAAAACATAGAACATGCATCACGTGTGTAGCAACTAGTTCTCCATGGAGAATCCCGGTGTAGCGTGTCGGTGTGACGGAACACGAGAAGACCGGGCGGGCGGGGCGTCCCCTGCGGGCCGACACCGAGCGCACGATCCGGGCGATCCTGGAAGCGGCGGAGGAACTCCTCGCCGTCGAGCCGGGGGCGACCATGGCCCAGGTCGCCGAGGCCGCGGGCGTCGCCAGGACCACCGTGCACCGCCGGTTCGCCACCCGTGAGGCGCTTTTGGACGCACTGGTCGACTGGGCCGCCCGCCGGTTCGCGGACGCTGTCGACGCGGGCCGTCCCGACGCCGCGCCCCCGCTCGTGGCCCTGCACCAGGTCACCGCGAACGTCCTGCGGGTGAAGGCGGACTGGTCGTTCTCCATGGGCCGCGCCGCCGGCGACGGCCACCCCGAGGCGGCCCGCATCCACGCCGACGTGCGCGCCACCTGTGTGCGCGTCTTCCGGCGCGCCCAGGAGGCCGGTGTGCTGCGCGCCGACATCGACCTCGACTGGACCCGCCGGGTGTACTACGCGCTCATCCACGAAGCCGCCCTGGACACCAGGGAGGGTGGCGACCCCGACGTGCTCGCGACCCGCGTGGTCGACACACTCCTGCGCGGCGTCGGGGCTCCGGGGGCCACGGCGCTGTGACGGCCGGGCCCCGGCCCCCGGGCCCGGGGAGACGCGTGGTGGCACGCACGGGCGCGGACCTGCTATAATTCACCCAACGCCTTCGGCGCCACACAACGTGTGCGCTCGGAGGCTTTTTTCATGTCTTCTCACCCCGCACGACCAGCCACCGCGCCCACCGATCCCACCGCCCCCGCCGGATACCGCGCGCTCCTGCGCAACCGCGAGTTCGCCGGCCTCTACGTCAGTTTCCTGCTCACCGTCGCCGCGAGCACCGTCTCGGGGTTCGCGCTCGGCACCCTCGTCGACCAGCAGACCCGATCCCCTTTCCTGACGGCCGTCAGCATGTACGGGGCGACGCTCGCCACCGTGCTCGGGGCGCTGACGCTCATGTCGGTCGCGGACGGCGCACACCCGCGCCGCACGCTCGTGGCGCTCGAATGCCTGTCCCTGGCCGGGGTCGCCGCGCAGGCCGTCCCCGGACTGCCGCTCCCCGTCCGCTTCGGGATCCTGGTTCTGCTCGGGTTCTTCCAGTCACTCGGCAGCGGGACCCGGATGGGGCTGCTCGCCGAGGTCGTACCGCACGCGTCGTACGCGCTGGCCCGCTCCCTGATGAACATCACCTCGGGCGGCACGGCGATCCTCGGCTACGCGCTCGGGGCCGCGCTCCTGCGGTTCCTGACCCCGCAGCAGTTGTTCGGCCTCGCGGCGGCGCTGACGGCACTCGGACTCGCCGTCGTCGCCGCGACCGTGCGGGAACGCTCGATCCGGCTCACCCGGCGCCCCGGCCTGCGGCAGACCTGGACCACCAACGCCGAACTGTTCGCCCACCCCGGCCGCCGGGCGCTGCTCCTGAACCTGTGGGTGCCCAACGGCCTCGTCGTCGGCTGCGAGGCCCTCTTCATCTCCTACGACGCCGGGCATGCGGGCTTCTTCCTCGCGGCAGGCTCCGCGGGCATGCTGATCGGCGATCTGACGGTCGGCCGGCTGCTGGACGCGGCGGGGCGGCGACGCTGGGCGCTGCCGCTGCGGCTGGTGCTCGCCGGGCCGTTCCTGCTCTTCGCCTGGGAGCCACCGACCGTGGTCGCCGCGGTGGCGGTGTTCGTGTCGGGGGCCGGGTTCGCGGCGACACTGCCGCTGCAGGAGCAGCTGTTGGCCCTCACGCCCGACGCGGTGCGCGGGCAGGTGCAGGGGGTCGAGTCGGCGGGCCGGATGACCTGGCAGGGCGTCGGCGCCGCACTCGCGGGCGGCCTCGCCCAACTCGTCTCCCCCGGCACCGCGATGACGGTCGCCGCCGCCGCGTCGGTCGCCGTCACGCTCGGGTCCCGGCCGTTCGTGGTGCGGGCCGGGCGAGCGGCGACGGCCGCCGAGGTCAGCGGCCTCCGGCCGGCTCCGCGTACACGATGAGGTTGTCGACCGGATGCCCCTGCGCGTCGAAGTCGCCGTCACAGGTGACGAGCCGGAGCGCGGGGCCGTCGGTCGCGCCGTACACCTTCCGCGTCGGGAAGGTCTGTTTGCTGACGGTCTCGGTGGCCGTGACGGTGAAGTGCCGGGTGCGGCCGCGGGAGTCGGCGACGGCGATGTCCGCGCCCTCGCGCAGCAGGCGCAGGTCGTGGAAGACCGCGCGGCCGTAGCGGGTGCTGTTGTGCCCGATGAGCACGGCGGGGCCGCGGGCGCCCGGCACCGCCGAGCCCGTGTACCAGCCGGCGGTCATGCCCTGCCGGGCGGGCGGGACCTCGACGGTGCCGTCCGCGTTCAGGCCGAGCGGCAGGAGCCTGCTGTGCACGCCGATCGCGTCGATCGCGACCCGGGTCGGCTTGCCGGGGTTTGTCGCGGCGGGCGCGGCGGCGTCCGACTGTGCCCCGGACGGGCCGGTGGCGGCGACCGTGCCGGAGGGACCGGCGTCGCGGACCCCGGTACCGGCACCGGACGAACACGCGGTGAGCACGGCGAGCAGGACGAGCACGGGGGCGGCGAGGGTGCGGCGGATCGGCTGGGGCACGGGGTTCTCCTGCGACGGACGGTACCGGCGATGTGATGCGACGTGCGATGCGGGGATGCGGGGGGT
>NZ_WWIA01000824.1 GCF_009870065.1 Streptomyces sp. SID5785
ACCGGCTCGGCGCCGATCCGCGCAACACCAACTACGCCGGCGGCAACACCTCCGCCAAGGGACCGGCCCTCGACCCCGTCACCGGCCGTGACATCGAGCTGATGTGGGTGAAGGGCTCGGGCGGCGACCTCGGCACGCTCACCGAGAACGGGCTCGCGGTGCTGCGCCTCGACCGGCTGCGCGCGCTGGCCGAGGTGTACCCGGGCGTCGAGCGCGAGGACGAGATGGTCGCCGCCTTCGACTACTGCCTGCACGGCAAGGGCGGCGCCGCCCCGTCCATCGACACCGCGATGCACGGTCTGGTGGACGCCCCGCACGTCGACCACCTGCACCCCGACTCCGGGATCGCGCTGGCCTGCGCGGCCGACGGCGAGAAGCTGACCGCCGAGTGCTTCGGCGACAAGGTCGTGTGGGTGCCGTGGCGGCGGCCCGGATTCCAGCTCGGCCTGGACATCGCCGCGATCAAGGAGAGCCACCCGGAGGCGGTGGGCTGCGTGCTCGGCGGCCACGGCATCACGGCGTGGGGCGACACCGCGCAGGAGTGCGAGGCCAACTCGCTGTTCGTGATCCGCACGGCCGAGGCCTTCCTCGCCGAGCGCGGCAGGCCGGAGCCGTTCGGCCCGGTCCTCGAGGGGTACGCGGCGCTCGGCGCGGCCGAGCGGCGGGCCCGCGCCGCCCGGCTTGCGCCGCTCGTCCGGGGTCTGGCCTCCGCGGACCGTCCCCAGGTCGGCCACTTCGACGACTCGGCGACCGTGCTCGATTTCCTCGCGAGCACGGAACACCCGCGGCTCGCGGCGCTCGGCACGTCCTGCCCCGACCACTTCCTGCGCACCAAGGTCCGCCCGCTCGTGCTCGACCTGCCGCCGACCGCTCCGCTCGACGCGGTCGAGGCACGGCTGCGCGAGCTGCACGCCGCGTACCGCGCCGAGTACGCCGCCTACTACGCGCGGCACGCGACGCCCGACTCGCCCGCGCTGCGCGGCGCCGACCCGGCGATCGTCCTCGTCCCCGGCATCGGCATGTTCTCGTTCGGCAAGGACAAGCAGACCGCGCGCGTGGCGGGCGAGTTCTACGTCAACGCGATCAACGTGATGCGCGGCGCGGAGTCCGTCTCCACGTACGCCCCGATCGAGGAGTCGGAGAAGTTCCGCATCGAGTACTGGTCCCTGGAGGAGGCCAAAATCCGGCGGATGCCGGAGCCGAAGCCCCTGGCGACCCGGGTGGCGCTCGTGACCGGCGCGGGCAGCGGCATCGGCCGGGCCATCGCGCACCGGCTCGCGGCGGAGGGCGCGTGCGTGGTCGTCGCCGATGTGAACGCCGAGGCCGCGGGGTCGGTCGCCGAGGAGATCGGCGGGCCCGACCGGGCCGTCGCCGTGAGCGTCGACGTCACCTCCGAGGAGCAGATCGGCGCGGCCTTCGCCGCGGCGGCGCTGGCCTTCGGCGGCGTCGACCTGGTGGTGAACAACGCCGGCATCTCGCGCTCCAAGCCGCTCCTGGAGACGACGGCCGAGGACTGGGACCTCCAGCACGACATCATGGCGCGCGGCTCGTTCCTCGTGTCGCGGGAGGCGGCCCGTGCGATGCGCGCCCAGGGCATGGGCGGAGACATCGTGTACATCGCGTCGAAGAACGCGGTGTTCGCCGGCCCCAACAACATCGCCTACTCCGCGACCAAGGCCGACCAGGCGCACCAGGTACGGCTGCTCGCCGCGGAGCTGGGCGGCGACGGCATCAGGGTCAACGGCGTCAACCCGGACGGCGTCGTGCGCGGCTCCGGCATCTTCGCGAGCGGCTGGGGCGCGCAGCGGGCCGCGACGTACGGCATCGAGGAGGACAAGCTCGGCGAGTTCTACGCCCAGCGGACGCTGCTCAAGCGCGAGGTGCTACCCGAGCACGTCGCCAACGCGGTCTTCGCGCTGACCGGCGGCGACCTCACCCACACGACGGGCCTGCACATCCCGGTGGACGCGGGCGTCGCCGCCGCCTTCCTGCGCTGACCCGCACCGTCCCCCGCCCGTACCTCGCTCCGCGAACGGCCGCAAAGGCGACCTCCGATGAACTCCGCTCCCTACGCCGCCATCGACCTCGGCGCGTCCAGCGGCCGTGTCATGACGGCCCGCGTCACCTCCGGCACCCTGTCGCTGACGGAGTGCCACCGCTTTCCCAACACCCCGGTCCGCACCGGCGACACGCTGCACTGGAACATCCTGGGCCTGTACGCCGGGATCCTGGACGGCCTGCGCGCGGCCGGTCCGGTCCGCTCGGTCGGCATCGACAGCTGGGCGGTGGACCACGGCCTGCTCGACGCCGACGGGGCGCTCCTGGGCAACCCGTTCCACTACCGCGACCCCCGCACCGAGGGGGTCGCGGAGCGGATCATCCATCCGCACGTGCCGCCCGCCGAGCTGTACGCGGCGACCGGCATCCAGTACGCGCCGTTCAACACGCTGTACCAGCTGGCGGCCGCCCGCGACACAGTCCAACTGCAAGCGGCGAAGCGGCTGTTGATGATCCCCGACCTCATCACGTACTGGCTGACGGGGCGGCAGGGCACGGAGCTGACCAACGCCTCCACGACCCAGCTGATCGACCCGCGCACCGGGGACTGGGCGCGCGACGTCGCGGCGCGCACCGGGATCGACCTCGGCCTGTTCGCCCCGCTGCGCCACCCCGGCGACCCGGCGGGCGAGCTGCTCCCGCACGTGCTGCGGGAGACCGGGCTGAGCGGACCGGTGCCGGTGCGGGCCGTCGCCTCGCACGACACGGCATCGGCCGTGGCCGCGGTCCCGGCGACCGAGGAGCACTTCGCGTACATCTGCACGGGCACGTGGTCGCTGGCCGGGCTGGAGCTCGACGCGCCCGTGCTCGGCGAGGAGAGCCGCGCGGCCAACTTCACCAACGAGCTGGGCATCGACGGCACCGTGCGCTACCTGCGCAACATCATGGGCCTGTGGCTGCTCGAGGAGTGCCGGCGCGACTGGGGGCACCCCGAGCTGGAGGCTCTGCTCGAGGGCGCGGCCCGGGCCGAACCGCTGCGCTCGGTCGTCGACGCGGGGGACCCGGCGTTCCTCGCGCCCGGCGACATGCCCGCGCGCATCGCCGCCGCGTGCCGGGCCACCGGCCAGCCCGAGCCGCGCACCCCGGCGGAGACGACCCGCTGCATCCTCGACTCCCTGGCCCTCGCCCACCGCCGCGCGATCGCCGACGCGGCGCGCCTCGCGGACAGGCCGGTCGACGTCGTGCACATCGTGGGC
>NZ_WWIA01000825.1 GCF_009870065.1 Streptomyces sp. SID5785
AGCCCGCCGGAGAGCAGCGCCGAGTAGGCGGAGAAGCTCGGACGGTCCGGCCACAGGACGTAGCCGCCGGCCTTGGTGACCTGCGCGGTGTCGGCGAGCGAGGTCGAGATGATCGCGAGGAACGGCAGCAGCACCAGGACGACGCAGATCAGCAGGATCAGCGACTTCAGGGCACGCCACGGCGGGGATCCGGGTGTCTCGCCGGGGATGGCGCTGTAGGCGCGGTGCGGCCTGCGGCGCACCGGGTGTGCGGGGGACAGCGTGGTCATGACTTGTAGACACCTTCCTCGCCGAAGAAGTGGGCGATCTTGTTGGCGCCCAGGACGAGGACGACTCCGACGAGCCCCTTGACGAGGCCGACGGCGGCGCTGACCCCCCAGTCACCGCCCACGAGGCCGTGGTTGTAGACGTAGGTGTCCATGACCTCGCTGTTGTCCAGACCGACGCCGCCCTGTTGCAGCAGGATCTGTTCGAAGCCGACGGACAGGGCGTCGCCGAGCCGGAGGATGAGCAGCAGGACGACCAGGCCGCGCAGCGCGGGCAGGGTGACGTGCCAGGTCTGGCGCAGCCTGCTCGCGCCGTCCATCGCGGCGGCCTCGTAGAGGTCGTTGTCGACGCGGGACAGGGCGGCGAGGAAGAGGATGGTGCCCCAGCCGGTGTCCTTCCAGATGACCTGGGAGGTGAGCAGCGACTTGAACAGCTCCGGGTTGCCGATGACGTTCCAGGTGCCCAGGTCGTGCGCCTGGAGGAACAGGTTGAGCATGCCGGTGTTGCCCAGCATCTGCTGGAACAGGGCGACGACGACCACCCACGACAGGAAGTGCGGCAGGTACAGCACGTTCTGCACCCACTTCTTGACGCGCTCGCTGACCAGGCTGTTCAGCGCGAGGGCCAGCAGGATCGGCGCGGGGAAGACGAACACGACCTGGATCAGCGTGAGCTGCAGGGTGTTGGCCAGTGCCCGCAGGAACTGCTCGTCGCCGTTGAACAGGACGTCGAAGTTGTCCAGGCCGCTCCAGGGGCTGTGCAGGATGCCGATGTAGGGCTGGTAGTCCTGGAACGCGATGACGTTGCCGAGCAGCGGCACGTAGTGGAACAGCAGGAGGACGGTCAGGCCCGGTATCGCGAACCAGAACAGGGCCTTGTCGCGGCGGCCGGCCGGGCGGAGCCGGCGCGGCCGCCGCGTGTCCACCCCTCTGCCCTCCTCGGCCGCCGTGGCGGCCGGTCGTTGAACCGTTGTCATGAGCTGGAGCCCTTTCCTCGTCGAAAGACGGCTGTGGGTGCCACGTCCCGGTCCGCCGGAGCGGCAGGGAGCGGCAGGAGTGCTGCGGGCGGGCGGTGGCTCAGGCCAGCCGGGCGAGTGCGTCCCGCGTGACCCGGCCACGCAGGGGCTCGCCCGCGAGCCAGCGCGCGGTCTCGGCGACCGCGTACTCCCCGAGCCGCCGCACCTCCGAGCCCTGCGCGCCCGCGATGTGCGGAGTGAGGAGCACGTTCGGCAGGGACCTCAGCGGATGGCCGGGCGGCAGCGGCTCGGGGTCGGTCACGTCGAGGTACGCGTCCAGGCGGCCCGACGCACAGGCGCGCGTCAGCGCCTCGGTGTCGACGATCGGGCCCCGCGCGGTGTTGATCACCGCGGCACCGTCGGGGAGCAGCGCCAGCATCTGCTCGCTCAGCAGGCCCGTGGTCCCCGGCAGCAGCGGCGCGTGGACGCTCACCACCGCCGAGCGCCGGCAGAGGCCGGGGAGGTCCACCCGCTCCGCGCCCAGCGACCGGGCCTCGGCGTGGGACACGTACGGATCGCTGAGCAGGATCCGGTAGTTCGCGTCCGAGCGCACCAGGCGGTCGATCACCCCGCGTCCGATGCGGGACGCGCCGACGATCCCCACCGTCAGGCCGTCGCCGCCGGACCGCAGCGTGTGGTCCGGCCAGCCCGTGCGGTACCCCGCCGCCATGCTCAGCGTCCGCCGGGCGGCGAGCGTGATCAGGGCGACGGTGTACGCGACGACCGGACCCGCGTTGGCGTCGGCGGCCGACGACACGGCGATGCCGCGTTCCCACACCGCCTCGCTCACCAGTTCCTTGACCGTACCGGCGGCGTGCAGCACCGCCCGCAGCCTCGGCGCGCCGGCAAGTACCTCGGCCGTGAGCCGCGGGCAGCCCCAGCCGCTGACCAGCAGCTCCGCCTCGGCGAGCACCTCCGCATCGGGGTAGGCGGTGTGGACCGGAGCGCCCGACGGCCCCGGGACCAGCCGCACCATGGAGGCCAGCTCGTCCCGCAGATCCGCGGGCAGGACGAGATCGGCGACGTCGGGACTCATCACGCACACAGCCGCCGGACGGCGCGCGGGGGCCGATGGGGTCGTCATGGGGGTTCCGTCCTCTCAGACGCGCGGCAGCCGCAGGGTCACCATCTGGAACGGCCGCAGTTCGAGCGGCACACCTCCGTCGGCCGCGCACGGCAGCGGGGCGTCGGGGAGCGGGCGTTCCAGCAGGTCGGTGCGGACCGCGCGCGCGGGGTCGAAGCCGTCGGCCCGGACCGTGGTGCGGGCGCGGGCGCCGTTCGCCTCGTAGAGCCGGACGACCAGGTCGCCGCTGCGGTCGTCGGCGAGCTTGACGGCGCTCACCACGACGGCGTCCTCGCCCACCGTCACGAGCGGCGCCACGTCCGGGCCGCCGGTCACACGGCGCTCCGGCAGATGGGCCCGGTGGCCCTCGCGGACCGCGTCGCCGATCGCCGCGCCCGGCACCAGCGCATGCCGGAAGACGTGCACACCCTGGTCCGTCTCCGGGTCCGGATAGCGCGGGGCGCGCAGCAGCGAGGCGCGGACCGTCGTGGTGGTGCCGCCGTCGGCGCGCACCGTGCGGGTCACGTCGTGGCCGTACGTGGCGTCGTTGACGAGCGCGACGCCCCAGCCCGGCTCGTCGACGTGGACGAACCGGTGGTTGCAGGCCTCGAACTTGGCCCACTCCCAGCTCGTGTTCTGGTGGGTGGGCCGGTAGACGTGCCCGAACTGCGTCTCCGAGGCGTATCGGTCGGCCTTCACGTCGAGCGGAAAGGCGAGCTTCAGGAACCGCTCGCTCTCGTGCCAGTCCACCTCGGTCTCGATGTCGAGCCGTCCGGCGTCCCGCGGCACGGACAGCAGCTGGGTGACGCGTGATCCGCCGAAGGCCCGCTCGACGCGCACCGCGGTCCCCTCGACGCGCAGCCCGGTCACGTCGACGAGGTCGCTGCCGGTGTTGCGGTAGAACGCGTCGACGTCCCAGGCGTCCCATTGGTTGGGGAAGTCGGGATGCAGCTGGAGCAGGTTCGCCGCCTGTCCCGGGGCGACGGCCTCGCGCCCGGCCGTGTGGTCGTACACGGAGACGACCAGGCCGCGTCCGTCGATCTCCACCCGCAGCAGGCCGTTGTCGAGGACGTGGCCGCCGCCCTCGCGGGGCACGGGCGGCACACCCCCGCCGGCGCCGGCCGCGGCAACCGAGGCACCGCCGGACGGGACACCGTGACGCGTGTGCGGGGCGGGATTGAAGACCAGCTCACGGTCCCCGTCACCGGCGAGTGCGCGCTGCGCACCGGCGATGATGCCCTCCAGCTCCGCGGCCACCCCGGCGTACGTCTCCCTGGCCTCGCGGTGCACCCAGGCGATCGACGAGCCCGGCAGGATGTCGTGGAACTGGTGGAGCAGCAC
>NZ_WWIA01000826.1 GCF_009870065.1 Streptomyces sp. SID5785
ACCGGCCGCCCGGCAGCAGCGCCCGCCGGTAGTGGGCGCGCTCGGTGGCGTCCACGGCGTCGAGCTGCGCCGGATCCAGCCACGTCGCCACCAGCGTCGTCGTCACCGCCGGGTCCAGGTAGGGCGCCGCCGCGACGTAGCCGGGCGGGCTGATGTGCCCCGAGCAGCCGACCGCCACCCCGCGCACCCGCACCGGCACCATCGGCACGGTCGCGTCGAGCCCGGCCCGGGTCAGCTTGTGCGTGAGCTGGCCCGGTGAGGCGTTGGAGCCGACGGCGAGCACCGGAACGCGCCGCGCCGTGCCGGGCCGCCCCCGGTCGGCGAGCACCGAGTCCAGGCCGCGCCGTCCGGCACCGGGCGGGCGGCCCTCGTCGACGGGCCATGCGCCGAGCGGGTGGGCCGCGGACGGCACCTCCAGCGGGAGCAGCGCGCCGCCGGTGAGGAGAGCCGGCCCAGGCGCGGGCCGGCCCGGGTAGGACAGCGGGTCGGTCGCGGGCACCCCGTCGAGGCCGAGCGCCGCGAGACTGCGGTCGGGGCCGGGCACCGGCCTCAGGCGTCCCG
The DNA here is from genome assembly GCF_009870065.1 of Streptomyces sp. SID5785. Lineage (GTDB taxonomy): Bacteria > Actinomycetota > Actinomycetes > Streptomycetales > Streptomycetaceae > Streptomyces. The sequence continues at coordinate 562 of NZ_WWIA01000826.1, forward strand.
CTTCTTCAGCAGCACGTACCCGATGACGAGGACCGCGGCCACCCACGCCAGCAGGATCCCGAAGCCGCCCCAGGGCCCGTACGGGGCGTCGTCCGAGGGCACCACCTGCATGATCTTCTGGCCCGCCTGGTCGGGGAAGTACCGGCCGACCTTCTTGGTCGCGGAGACGCTGCCGAGGATGGGGGAGACCAGGAACAGGAACGGCATCAGGATGCCGAGCGACAGCATCGGCGAGCGCAGCATCGTGGCGACGCCCATGGAGAACACCGCCATCAGCGTCATGTAGAGCGCGGCGCCGATCACCGCACGCAGCACGTTCTGCGCGCCCAGGTCCGTGCTGTGGTCACCGAGCATCGCCTGGCCGAGGAAGAACGCGGCGAAGCTCGTGACCAGCGAGACGACGAGACACAGCAGCGTCGCCACCGCCACCTTGGCGAACAGGAAGCGGCCGCGCTGCGGGACGGCCGCCAGCGACGTGCGGATCATGCCGCTGCTGTACTCGCTCGCCACCACCAGGACGCCGAAGACGACCATCGCCAGCTGACCGAGGGTCAGTCCGGCGAACGAGACGAAGGTGGGGTCGAAGGTCAGCTTGTCCTCGGCGGACAGGTTCTTGAACTCGCTCTTCGACAGGGCACTGATCAGCATGCCGAGACCGACCGAGACGATCACGGCCAGACTCAGCGTCAGGGCCGTCGAACTCACCGACCGGATCTTGGTCCACTCGGACCGGAGGACCTGGGCCGCGGCCATCTCAGGCCCCCTTCTTCCGCTTGCCCTGCTGCCAGGAGTCGCCCCAGCCCTGCTGCCACTCGGGTACCGAGGGGTCCGGCGGCGCACCCGGTTCGCCGGGCGGCAGATGGCCGGTGGCGTCCGAGTGCGCGTGGTACTCGACCGACTCGGCCGTCAGACGCATGAACGCCTCCTCCAGCGACGCCTGCTGCGGGCTCAGCTCGTGCAGCGTCACCTGGTGGGCCGCGGCCAGCTCGCCGAGCTCCTCCGCCCGCTGCCCGTCCACCTCCAGCGTGCCGCCGCCCGACTCGACGACGGTGATCCCGGCGCCGCGCAGCACGTCGAGCAGCCGCTCCCGCTGCGGGGAGCGCAGCCGGACGTACGAGCGCGAGTTCTCCCGGATGAAGTCCGCCATGGAGGTGTCGGCGAGGAGGCGGCCCTGACCGATCACCACCAGGTGATCGGCGGTCAGCGCCATCTCGCTCATCAGGTGGGAGGAGACGAAGACGGTGCGGCCGGCGGAGGCCAGAGACTTCATCAGATTGCGGATCCAGTGGATGCCCTCGGGGTCGAGCCCGTTGACCGGCTCGTCGAACATCAGGATCTTCGGATCGCCCAGCAGGGCCGCCGCGATGCCGAGCCGCTGCCCCATACCGAGCGAGAACCCCTTGGCCTTCTTCTTCGCCACCGAGGTCAGACCGACGGTCTCCAGGACCTCACCGACGCGGGCGCGCGGGATCCCGTTCGACTGCGCCAGACACAGCAGGTGGTTGTAGGCGCTGCGGCCGCCGTGCATCGCCTTGGCGTCGAGCAGCGCGCCGATCGCGGTGAGCGGGTCCTTCAGCTGCGCGTAGTGCCTGCCGTCGATACGGACCGAACCGGCCGTCGGATTGTCCAGGCCCAGCATCATCCGCATGGTCGTGGACTTGCCCGCCCCGTTGGGACCGAGGAAGCCGGTGACGATGCCGGGCCGGACGGTGAAGGTCAGATGGTCGACGGCCGTCTTGTCGCCGTAACGCTTGGTCAGCCCCTCGAGCTCGATCATGCGACCACGCTAAGACGCGCAAAAGCCCTCCGCCACCCAAATGGCGCGGAGGGCTCGGATGCGTGCCCCGTCAGGGGCACGGGGCACTGCGCGCCCGGCCACCGCCGGACCCGCAGTCACCCCACGAACCGCTGCTTACCGGGACTGCTGCGCAGGCACACCGCGCGAGATCGGCTCGTCCTCGGCCGGTGCCCCGGCGGCGGCGACCGCCGCACCCGTGAGCGTCGCCAGCATCTCGCGCACGTTCGTGAGCTGGGCGTTGATCGAGTCGCGGCGGTTGGTCAGCGCGGCGAGCTCACGCTCCGATTCGCTGCGGATCCGGTCGGCCTTGGCATTGGCGTCGGCCACGATGTCCTCGGCCTGGCGCTGGGCCGTCTCCACCGTCTGACGCGCGCGGCGCTCGGCGTCGGTGCGCAGCTTCTCCGCCTCCAGACGCAGCTGCTCGGCCCGGTGCTCGATCTCGGCCAGGCGCTTCTCGGCCTTGGCCTGACGCGAGGCCAGGTCGCGCTCCGACTGCTCGCGGCGCTTGGCCAGGTTCGTCTCGAAGTCCGCGGCGGCCTGGGCGGCCTTGGCGCGGGTCTCCTCGAAGAGGGCGTCCGCCTCCTCGCGCTTGGACTGCGCGTCCTTCTGCGCCTCGGTGCGCAGCGCGGACGCCTCGCCCTTGGCCTTCTCGACGATCCGAACGCCCTCGTCCTCGGCCTTGGACTTGCGCTCGGCGGCGAACGACTCCGCATCGTTGCGCACCTGCTGGGCCGCCGACTCGGCGAGCTCGCGGTGCTGCTCGGCGGCCCGGCGGGCCTCCTCGCGCAGGTCCTTGGCCTCCTCCTCGGCGAGCCGGAGGATCTTCTCGACGCGCGCGCCGAGGCCGGCGTACGACGGCTCCGCGTCGTTCACCTGGGCCTGGGCGTTCTGCGTCTCGAGGTGGAGTTCCTCGATGCGCTTTTCCAGAGCAGTGATACGGGCAAGAGCGCTGTCACGGTCGGAGACGAGCTTGGAAATTCGTTCGTCCACCTGAGCGCGGTCGTACCCACGCCGCACAAGCTCGAAGCCGTAGGGGGAAGTGTCGCTCATGGGGTTCCTGTCGAATGAGACCGGTGTGAGGTGATAGAGGGAATCCTAGGGGTCCAAGCGGCGTGTCATCGAGCAGATGCCCGTTTGATCTGGAGAATGACACCCCTTTTGGGTGGCGTACCGGCGGACGGCTTGCGGGAACGAGGGCCGAAGGTCCCTGTCATGCACGACAGTTGGCCCCCTGGCTAGCCCTCGGAACCCTTGCCACCCGAACGTGTGCCCCCTGCGGCGGCACCCGCCTTGACGCCACCGTCCTTGCCCGAGCCGGACGGCGCCTCGAAACTCTCCAACGCCTCGAGGACGTCCTGGACACGCGAAATCTCGGCATTGATGTCCTCGCGCCGGCGGACCAGCACGTCCAGCTCGTGCTGACCCTTCTCGATCATGGACGTGGCCTCGGCCTCCGCGTCGCTCTTGATCTTTTCCGCCTCGCGGGTCAACTCGGCCTTTTTCGTCTCGGCCTCCTTGAGGAGACCCTCGGCCTTCTTCACCGCGGCGATCCGGACCTTTCCGGCCTCCGAATTCGCGTCGCTCAGCAGCTCCTTGGCCTTGGCCTGCGCCTCGGACAGCTGCTCCTCGGCGGCCTTGACCAGGGCGTCGCACCGCTCGCCCGCGTTCTTCATGGCCTCCGCCGACTCGCGCCGGGCCCGCTCGTGCAGCTCCTCGATCTCGGACGTGATCCGGTCGCGCAGCTCCTCGGCGCGCTCGCGGATCTGCGTCGCGTCCCGACGGGCACCGACGAGCAGCTCGTCCGCGTCCGTACGCGACTTCTCCACCAGCGCGTTGCCCTCGACGGTGGCCTCGGAGACCAGCCGCTCCGCCTCGTTGCGCGCGGCGCCCACCATCGTGTCCGCCTGCGCCTCCGCGTCGGCGGTCTGCTTCTGCGCCGCCTCCTGGGCCTCGCGCGTCAGCTTGTCCGCCTCCGACGCGGACTCCGTGATCAGCTTGTCGACCTGCTCCGCGGCCTCCGTACGCCGCTTGTTGGCGTCCTTGCGGGCCTCGTCCAGGGTGTGCTCGGCCTCCTCGCGGGCGGCCGCCGTGATCCGGTCCGCCTCGGCCGCGGCCTCCGCCTTGACCCGCTCGGCGTCGCTGCGGACCCGCTCCGCGTGCTGCTGCGCGGAGCCGACCGTCTCGGCGGCCTCGGCGCGCAGCCGCTCCGCGTCCCCGGTCGCGTCCGAGATCAGCTTCTCGGCCTGGGCCACCGACTCGGTGCGGACCCGCTCGGCCTCGGTCCGCGTCTCCTCGGTCAACTGCTCGGCCGCGGCCGTCGACTCGGTCCGCAGCCGCTCGGTCTCCGCGGCGGTCTCCGCCGTCAGCCGCTCCGCCTCGGAACGCGCCTCGGTGATCAGCGTGTCGGCCTGCGCCGCCGCGTCCGACCGGATGCGGTTCGCGTCCTCGCGGGCCTCCGCGCGCGTCCGGGACGCGTCCTGGTCCGCGCCCGCGCGCAGGTCGGCGACCTCGGTCCGGACCCGCTGGGCGTGCTCCGAGGCCTCCGAGCGCAGCCGCTCGGCCTCCTCGACCGCCTCCGAGACGGTGTGCTCCGCAAGGGACTTGGCGGCCTCCGACTCGGCGCTCGCCTCGCCCCGCACCCGGTTCGCGTCCTCCGTGGCGCGCTCGCGCTCCGCGTACGCGTCCGCGCGGACCCGGTCCGCCTCCTCCTGCGCCTCCTGCTTCGTCCGCTCCGCGGCGTGCTCGGCCGCCGAGCGCAGCCCCGAGATCTCCTCCTGCGCCTGCTCCTGGAGGCCCGACACCGAGTCCCGGACCTGCTGGGCCGTCTGCTCGGCCGACGAGACCAGCTCCGTGGCCCGCCGGTCGGCCTCCTC
>NZ_WWIA01000088.1 GCF_009870065.1 Streptomyces sp. SID5785
ATGCGCGGTTTCACCTCGGCCAGCGCCGCGTCCAGGCCCGCGACGTCCCTCAGGTCGACAGGCCGCCACGCGGTCGGGGTGGCGTCGCCCGGCTCGGTCGAGTACGTCGCGACGGTCGTGTGCCCTGCCTGCACTGCCTGGCGAACCAGTTCGGAACCCAGGAAGCCGGATCCGCCCACGATCAGCATCGTCATACGAGCTCTCCCTCGACAACTGCCCTGATCCCGTCCGCCATCCGACCACGATGACCATAAGGAATGCTGTGCCACGATAGCCGTGTGAGCATTCCTGGTCCTTCAGCGCGTCGTCGCATGCTGATCGAGGCGGTCCGCGTCGTCGCGGCGCCCGCACCGGCCCAGGTGGCGTGGGTGGAGAAATACGGCGTGGCACCGGACGAGATCGCCCTGGGCTTCGACGACGCTTTTGGGCTCGCTGGACAACTCGTCGAAGAGGGTCAGATCAGTCCGGCGGTGCTGCCCTGTCTGCAGATGATCGACGAGACGTTCAGTGAGATGAGCCTGGACTCGGGAGTCGATCGGTGGACAAAAGCAGCGATGCTCACCGATGCGGGATGGCATCGCGCCCGGCATCTGGCGCGAGAGGTCCTCACTGCGGAAGCTGAGGACGACGCGTCGTTGCCGGACATCTGCATCATTCGATGAGTACTTGACCAGGGGCCGAGGAGAGCTGCGGCGAGGACCGCGTCGTCGTCGATGCCGGATCTCGGCCGCAGCCAAAGCCCTCGGTAGATGCGCTGTGGGCCTGTGTCGTTCCAGCTTCGCGGTATGGCGACGGTCACATTGTCGTGCGCTTGGAGGCAATGATCCGGCCAAGCTAGGGTCAATTCCCGTCACGCCGGGTTCAGGCCATTCCGGTCAATAGCGGCTCAGTGAATGTCCGCAGACGGGAATGATGCGGCCCGCTGTTCCTGTCCACGACATCTTGCAGACGCCCCACTTGACTTTCGAGAGGCCCGAATGAGAACGCACAGCGAGGCAAAGAACCTTCCTGTCTTGCTGACCATAGCCGCAGGGTTCGCTGTCGCCTTCGTCTGCGGAGCGGTATTCGACTTCCCGTTCTGGTTGAGAGCCGTCACCGTGGTGGTTGTCGCTCTCCTCATGGAAGGCATCAATCAGCTGGTACGCCGCTCCCCGAGGTCTCCCGGGGACAGGTAGGCGCGCGCCTCGCCACGGAAGGGCACCCTCGGCCGACGGGCGCGCCCGGGCGACAGTCGAGACGAGAAGACGATCACTGCGCTTGCGCGATTCTGCTCGATACAGGCCTTCTTCGCTCATGTTCGAGCTCTTGACACGGTCGACGCTGCTCGATTTACTCCATGGCACGCCGATGCCGAGCACTCGGCGAAGAGGTACGCCTAGCCGGTAGTTGGCCTGCGCCATGAGCCCGGACTGAGTCGCCAGGGCCGTTCCGCGTCCGAGGCGGGGACGTGCCCACCACATCTGGAGCTCTGTGATGAGCCTCGATCGTGTGATGCGCAGACGTATGACCGTGTCCGCCGCCGTCGCGGTGGGAGCGGCGGCCTGCCTGCTCGTTCCTTCGTCGGCGTCGGCCGGCCCGACCGCGGTGTCCCTGCCGCCGTCCCACGCGGGATTCGACTACCAGATCGGCGGCGCGTACACCCCGCCCCCAGGAGTGGAGGTCGTCAGCCGGGACCACAGCGCCACCGCCGCCCCCGGCCTCTACAACATCTGCTACGTCAACGCCTTCCAGGCCCAGCCCGGCGCCGAAGGCGACTGGGACGACGACCTGCTCCTGCGCGACGGCGACGGAGACGTCGTCTACGACGGCGACTGGGGCGAGGCGGTGCTCGACATCCGTACCGCGGACAAGCGGAAGCGGATCGCCGCCAAGGTGAACGGCTGGATCGACGGCTGTGCGGACAAGGGATTCCAGGCCGTCGAGCCCGACAACTACGACAGCTTCACCCGCTTCCCCGACTACCTGACGGCGCAGCAGGCCACGGCCTACATCGCCCTGCTCGCGACCCACGCGCACGGCGAGGACCTGGCCGTCGCCCAGAAGAACACCGCCGAGCTGGCCGGCGTGGGCAAGGAGACCGGCCTCGACTTCGCCGTCGTCGAGGAGTGCGGCGCCTACGACGAGTGCGGTGACTTCACCGCCGAGTACGGCGACGACGTGGTGGTCGTCGAGTACTCCGCAGGCGGACTGCGCAAGGCGTGCGCGGCGTGGGGCGACCAGCTCAGCATCGTGCGCCGGGACGTCGACGTCTCGCCCGCGGGCAGCAGCGGTTACGTCCGCCAGACCTGCTGACGGCGCGAGCGGGGGCGGTGAACCGCGCCCGCTCGCACCGCACTGCGGCTTTCTTTCCGTTCTTCTGAAGGGAGTTGGCGATGACTGCATCACCTGGTGGGCCAGGTGCGCCGACCCGCCGCACCGTCCTGCGCAGTGGATCGGCCGCCGCGCTCGCGGTGGCGGGCGGCGC
>NZ_WWIA01000827.1 GCF_009870065.1 Streptomyces sp. SID5785
CCGGCTCGCCGAGCTGCGGGCCGAGCACGGCTGGTCCCTCGGCGACCTGGCCGACCGCAGCGGGGTCAGCCGCTCCACCCTGTCCCGGGCCGAGCGCGCCGAGATCAGCCCCACGGCCGCCCTGCTCAACCGGCTGTGCGCGGTCTACGGGCGGACCATGTCCCAGCTCCTGAGCGAGGTCGAGTCCGCCCCCGCGCAGGTCGTGCGCGCCGCCGACCAGCCCGTGTGGCAGGACGCCTCGTCCGGGTTCGTGCGCCGCTCCGTGTCCCCTCCGCTGGCCGGGCTGCGCGCCGAACTCGTCGAGGGCGCTCTCGAACCGTACGCCGACATCGCCTACGACCGGCCGCCCGTACCCGGACTCGAACAGCACGTCTGGGTGCTCGACGGCCGCCTCGACCTCACCGTCCAGGGCGTCGTCCACCGCCTGGAGGCGGGGGACTGCCTGCGCTTCCGGCTGTGGGGCCCGACCCACTTCCACTGCCCGGGGCCCGAGGCCGCCCGGTACGCGCTCGTGGTGGTGCTGCCGTGACCGGGTGCACGACGCGCGCGCTGGCGCCCGAGGAGTTCGCCGCGCACACCGGCGCGCTCGGCGAGCTCCTCGCCGACACCGTCGCGGGCGGCGCCTCGCTCGGCTTCCGGCAGGGCCTGACACCCGGCGAGGCGGCCGACTGGTGGTGCTCGCGCGCCGGTGCCGTCGCGCGCGGCGAACTCACCGTGCGGGTCGCCCTGGACGCGGCGGGCCGCTGCGTCGGCACCGTCTCCCTGGCCTTCACCGCCCTGCCCAACGGGCGGCACCGCGCCGAGATCGCCAAGCTCATGGTGGGCCGCACGGCCCGCGGCGGTGGACTCGGCCGCCGCCTCCTGTCCGAGGCCGAGCGCGACGCACGGCGGGCAGGCATCACGCTGCTCGTCCTCGACACCGAGACGGACAGCGCGGCGGAACAGCTGTACCGGCGGGCCGGCTGGACGCGCGCCGGACAGATCCCGGACTACGCCACGGACCCGGCGGGGGCCCTGCGCCCCACGACGCTCTACTACAAGCGCCTCGGAGCACAGGACCCCCTGCCTTCCGCCGCCGGTGCGGCCGCTGTCGGCGGCGGAGCTCAGTAGCGCAGCGCCGCCAGATACCGGTAGCTGTTGCGGGCCGTCGCGAACGGGTCCTGCGGGGTGTCGTGCTCGACCAGCCACTGCCGCACACCGCCCCGGTGCGCGTGCGCGAACATGGCCGGGAAGTCGAGCGTGCCCGACCCGACGTCGGCGAAGTCGCCGTCGGGCGCCATGTCCTTGACGTGCAGCGCGGGGAAGCGGCGCGGATGGTCCGTGAAGTACGCGGCCGGTCCGGCGCCGCCCTTCGTCGCCCAGTACACGTCCAGTTCGAACGCGACCAGATGCGGGTCGGTCTCCCGCAGCAGGATGTCGTACAGGCTCTCCCCGTCCACCACCACGTGGTCCGAGCCGTGGTTGTGGAACAGGACCGGGCCGAGGCCCGCCTCGCGCGAGGCGGCGCCGATCCGGTTGAACGACCGCGCCGCCTCCCGGAACCCGTCCGGGGTGTGCATCTCACCGGGCAGGCTCGGCACCACGGGCCACTGCGCGCCCAGCGTGTGCAGGTCCTCCAGCGCCTGCCCGAGACCGCTGCCGGTCAGCGTCGGGTACGGGATGTGTTCCAGAACGGACCGCAGGCCGACGGCGTCGAGCATGCCGCGGATGTCCGCCGCCGAGTACCCGTGCCGGCCGCTCACGCCGACCGTGGCGTACCCGATCTCCGCCAGCCGGGCCACCGTGCCGGCGAAGTCCTGCGCCAGCACGTCGCGCATC
>NZ_WWIA01000828.1 GCF_009870065.1 Streptomyces sp. SID5785
CAGGCAGTACGTGCCGGGGAACGCGCCTGCGGTGCCCCACAGCCGAGGACTGGTCAGCGGCTTCTCGACCACGTCGACGACGAACATCGTCGTGCCGTACATCAGCATCGTGTCGCCCGGTGCGGCGACACCGACTCCGGCGGCCTCCGCCCAGGCGTCGATGGTCCCGGCGACGACCGGGGTACCGGCGGGGAGGCCGGTGAGCTCGGAGGCCCGGCGGGTCACTTCGCCCACGACGTCGGCGGGCCACACGAGTTCGGGCCATTCGAGACCGGGAGCGATGTCCTCGCAGTGGTCGGTGATCCACGTGCGGCGCGCGTGGTCGTACAGGGGCGTGCACTGGCTCGCCGAGTGGTGGTCGAGGACGTACCGACCGGTGAGGCGGTGGACGAGATACGAACTCGCCATGTACCAGCGCCGGGTGGACCGGTAGAGGTCCGGCTCGTGACGGCGCAACCAGGCGAGTTTCGGGCCGATCGCCTGGCTGGTGAGGGGCGAGCCGCAGCGCGCGATGATCGCGTCGGCGCCGTAGCGCTCGGTCTGCTCGGCGATCTCGGCGCTCGCGCGGGTGTCGACGCCGTACAGGACCGCGGGGCGCAGCGGCCTGTCGTCGGCGTCGGCCGGCAGCACGCAGGGGCCGATGCCGCTGACGCAGACGGCGGCAGGACGCGGGCCCGACGCGAGGAGCTCCCGCGTCAGGGAACGGAGGTCGGACCACCACACGGCCTCCGCGTCGTGCTCGAACCAACCGGGGCGCGGGGTCGCGGTGGTGTGGGTGCGCTGTGCCTGGGCGAGCAGCGTGCCGTCGGCGGCGGTGAGCACGCCCTTGGACGAGGAGGTGCCGATGTCGATGCCGAGCAGCGGGCCCGGGCGCGACGTGGTCATGGTGCTCCGGTGGGTCGGGCGGGGCCCGCGGATGTCTCCGGGCCCCGGCGGTGGGCGTGCGTCAGCCGGTCTTGGCGCTCATGTCGTACTTCTCGTAGACGGCGGCCGCGTTCTCCTTCGTGATCTCCACCGTGCCCAGTGTCTGCTTCTTCTGCACCGACTTCTTCTGCGACAGAGCGAACGCGGCGTCGGCGGCCTCAGGCGGCGTCGCCGAAGCCGTCGTAGCGGATGCCGAGATGGCGGCACACGGCGCGCAGCGCGCCGACGTGGTCGCCGGGGACGGCGTGGATGTGGTTGGAGCCGAAGCGTCCGAGGAAGTCCTCGGCCTCGGTGTGCAGCCGGGCGAAGGCGTGCGGCCACTCGTACGTCGAGGCGCGCATCATGCGCTCGTTGGTCGCGTCGTCGTAGGTCTCCAGGTCGCCGCGCATGACGTGCATGCGGTAGGCCCCGTTCTCGCGGGTGAGCCGGGCGAAGGTGAGGGCGCCGGGCGCGGCGAGATGCTGCACGGAGGCGCCGCCCGCGGGAAAGTAGAAGACTTCGGGGCGCAGGTGGACCCCGGCGAGGTTCTCGAGCGGGTCGGCGGAGCGGGCCGCGTACCAGGTGGCGTGCTGGCCGGAGTTGCACAGGTCCCAGACGTCCTTGTCGGCGTGGTAGTGCCGGACGTCGGCGAACAGGGCGGGGTCCCCGGAGAGCAGTTTGAGGATCTGCATGGTGAGTGCGCCGTCCATGTCGGCCTCGGTGGCGGTGACATGGGTGTCCTTGGGGCCCTCCCAGTCGTAGGGGTCGTTCAGGAACGCCTCGGCGATGTCCATCGTGCAGAAGTGGGCGGTGAGTTCGGGCTGGCCCTTGATGCCGGAGAAGTCGAGGTGCCACTCGTCGATGAGCTCGCGCATCGCGTAGTAGCTGCGGATCTGCCGTTCGAGGAGTTCGGGGGTGAGGCGGTCGCCGTCGTAGTGGACGCCGCCTGCGTGCTGTTCGAGCCAGACGCGCGCCTCCTTCACCCGGGAGGCGTCGGCGTGTTCGCTGCGGCGCACGATCTCCCACTGGTCGATCTCCTCGACGTCGACGCCGAAGGTCTTCATCCACTGGTCGGTGTTGGCGGTGGCGGTGTACATCCCCATGGGCCGGCCGCCGATCCGGCCGAACGTGGAGCCGCGCAGACCCTGCACGGCGGCTGCGGCCCGGACCTGGTCGAGGATCCTCGCGCGGACGGCGGGGTCGTCGAGGTCGCCCCAGGCCCGGGCGTGGGTGCGGCCGATCTGGTCGAGCCCGCCGCCGCCCGCGAGCATGCCCACCATGCCGGGGAACTGCGGGTCGATGTTGGCGACCAACAGGATCGGGCCGGGTGTGGCGTCCGCCGCCAGCATGGTGAAGTGCGGGAACGTCCAGACCGAGTGGTGCAGGACGGTCAGATCGACGTGCTGCTGGGCCAGGTACCGGGCCTGGGACGTGGCGAGCCGGTTGGACTCGACGTGTTCGGGGGCGACGACGACGTCGTGCCCGGCGTCGCGGAGCATTCCGGCGAGCTGCTGCCCGGCACGGGTGACGTGTTCGCGCACGTCGCGCTGGACGTAGTCGCGGCCGTCGGAGATCGAGAGCAGGCCGATGCGTGCCATGAAGGGGCCTCCAGGGGGAGGGGCGAGGGGGTGCGGCTACTTCAGGCCGGAGGTCTTGATGGACTCGACCATCTGGCGCTGGAAGACGAGGAAGAGCGCGAGCATGGGGATCACGGCGACCACGGCGGCCGCGAGGATGTAGTTCCAGTTCGCGCCGTACTGGGTGGTGAAGGACGCGATGCCGACCTGGGTGACGGTGAGGTCCGCGCTGCTGGTGGACACCAGCGGCCAGGCGAACTGGTTCCAGTTCGCGAGGAAGAAGAACACCGCGAGGGCCGACAGGATGGGCCGGGAGAGCGGAAGGACGATGTTCCAGTACACGCGCCAGTACCCGCAGCCGTCGACGATGGCCGCCTCTTCCAGCTCCCTCGGGATGCCGAGATAGAACTGGCGCAGCAGGAAGATCCCGAACGCGTTGAAGATCAGCGGGACGATCAGGCCCGCGTAGCTGTCCAGCATGCCGAACTGCCGGACGATGATGAACAGCGGGATGAGGATCACGGGCGCGGTGATCAGCAGCGTCGAGAAGATGACGGCGAAGACCGAGTCGCGGCCGGGGAACCTGAGGCGGGCCAGCGCGTACGCGGCCATGGAGTGGAAGAACAGCGCGGCGACCGTGATGACGGCGGCCATGATGAAGCTGTTCAACAGCCAGCGGCCGAACGGCACTTCGGTGAAGACGTAGCGGAAGTTGTCCCATGTGACGTGCTGCGGCAGCAGGCGCCCGTCGGTGACCGTGGACCGGGACTTGAGGGACGACGAGATCATCCAGAGGATCGGGAAGACGCTCAGCAGGGACAGGGCGATCGCGAGGAGCGTGAGGCCTCCGCGCTTGCCGGCGCGCCTGCGTACCGCGGTGACGGTCTCACTCGCCATCGTCGAACCTCCCGCCCTTGGTGACCTTGAAGATGCCCCAGGAGAGAACGACCATGATCAGCACGAGGAAGGTGCCGAGGGCCGCGGCGTAGCCGTACTCGCCGAAGACGAAGGCCTGTTGGTAGATGTAGAACATGGCGACCGCGGTGCCGTTCGCGGGGCCGCCGGAGGTCAGCACGTAGACCAGGTCGAAGGTGCCGGTGATGGCCGCGACCGTGGTGATGATGAGGACGAAGAAGCTCGTCGGGCGCAGCAGCGGCCAGGTGATCTTCCGGAACGAGGTCCAGGCGCCGGCGCCGTCGATCGTCGCGGCCTCGTAGTACTCCTTGGGGATCTCGTTGAGACCCGCAAGGAAAATGATCATGTAGTAGCCCATCATGTACCAGACCGTCACGAGGATGACGGAGTACAGCGCGAGGCTCGGGTCCCCCAGCCAGGACCGGGGACTGATCCCGAGCTCGCCGACGGCCTTGTTGGCGATGCCGGTCTGCTCGTCGAACATGAACTTCCACAGCAGTCCCGCGACGACCAGGCTGAGCATGTAGGGCATGAAGAGGGCCGTCCGGTAGGCGGCCATGCCGGGCAGTTTCTGCTTCATCAGGACGCCGAGCCCGAGACTGACCACGAACAGCACCGGGACCAGGATGACCACGTACTTCGCGGTGATCCACATCGAGGACCAGAAGTACGGGTCGTCGATCATGCGCTGGTAGTTGCCGAGGCCGATCCACGTGTACGAGCCGAAGCCGGAA
>NZ_WWIA01000829.1 GCF_009870065.1 Streptomyces sp. SID5785
GGGCGCCGCCCGTGCCGAGGGCGGCCGGCACCGACCGTGGGCGCCTCAGGACGGGGCCGCCGGACCGCAGCCACGGCCCGGCCGCGACGAGACCGGCGCCGAGCAGCACGGGGCCGAGCGCCGCCCACAGTCCCGTGGCGGTCGTCCGGTCGAGCAGGCCGCGCTGCACGTCGTCGACGAGCCGGGCCAGACTCGGCGGCCAGCTGCCCGGCGGGTCCACGATCCGTCCGCCCGTGGCCAGGCGGAGCACGCAGAAGGCGAGCGCGGCGAGGGCGCCGCCCACCAGCAGGGGCGGACCGAGGCGGGCCGGTCTGCCGCCCGGCCGCGCGGGCGTCAGGAGCCACAGCGCGGCCAGGGAGCCGACGAGGGCGAGGGCCGCGACGAGCTCGGCGAGACCGAGCCCCGCCGCCGTGTAGGGGCGCAGCCGGTGCAGCGGCGCGAGTCCGTCCCCCGCGGACTCCAGGGCAGGGGTGAGGTCCCAGGTCGTCCCGTGCACGCGCAGCCGCAGCTCCTGCCCGGCGGCCCGGGTGCGGTCCGAGACCACGGCGGGGGCGAGCACGGCCAGCGCGGTGGCCACGTCCCCGTCGGCCAGCGCGGTCTCCGTCTCGGGCCGCAGCTGCTCGCGCCGGCTCTCGGGCACCGTGCGCAGCAGCGCGTCGGCGACCTGCGCGGCCTGCGCCTCGGTGAGCGGGAAGGTGGGCAGTCCCGCGGGGGCGCGGCCCTCGGACAGCTCGCGCAGGGCCGTCGACAGATCGGCGGAGAAGCGGGCGAAGTCGGGCTCGGGCCGGTCCTGGAGACCGGCGACGAGATCACCGAAGTACGTGTGTGCCAGGTCGTCGAGCTGCGCGAGGACGGGGGCCAGGTCCACCGCGATCCGCAGCCGGTCGCGCTCCCCGGCGAGGTAGCCGACGACCGCGTCGATCTGCTGGCGTGTCAGGTCGCGGACGGTGGCCGGAGGCAGCACCAGTTTGATGTTGGACGTCACCTGCGCCTCGGGCACGGGCAGTCCGGCGAGCAGGTCGCGTGCCACCGGCGCGGCCACGGGGTCCACCAGGACCTCGTCGTAGAGCCGGTCGTAGGTGTGCTCCCGGTCCAGGACGGCGGCGTGGAAGGCGGGGGAGAGCACGGTCGCGCGCAGCGTCGCCGTGGTGACGACGGTGAACGTCGCGAGCACGGCGACCAGCCAGGCCACGGCCGGCCACACCCGCCGTCCCACGGGCGGTCAGAAGTCGACGGGGTCGCGGACGACGGGGCAGGTCATGCAGTGCCCGCCGCCGCGGCCGCGGCCCAGTTCGGCGCCGACGATGGTGATGACCTCGACGCCCGCCTTGCGCAGCAGGGCGTTGGTCTGGGTGTTGCGGTCGTAGGTGAAGACGACGCCGGGTTCGAGGGCCACCGCGTTGTTGCCGCTGTCCCACTGCTGGCGCTCCGAGGCGTACACGTCGCCGCCCGTCTCGATGACCCGGAGCCCGGGCAGGCCGAGGGCCTTGGCGACGACGTCGACGAACGGGGTCGCGCCCTCGTCGGTGAGGGCGAGGCCGGGCGCGCGGTCGGACGGCCGCAGCGTGAACGTGTGCACCGAGTCCATGATCCGCGGGTACAGCGTGACGATGTCGCGGTCCGCGAAGGTGAAGACCGTGTCGAGGTGCATCGCCGAGCGCAGCTTGGGCATCCCCGCGACGACGATCTGCTCGGCGGCACCGTTCTCGAACAGCGCCCGCGCGACCTGGGTGATGGCCTGCCGGGAGGTCCGCTCGCTCATGCCCATCAGGACGACGCCGTTGCCGACCGGCATGATGTCGCCGCCCTCGAACGTGGCCTGCCCCCAGGCCAGTTCGGGATCGCCCCACCACACGCGCGAGCCGGTGAAGTCCGGGTGGAAGAGGTAGACCGCCTTCATGAGCAGCGTCTCGTCGTGCCGGGCCGGCCAGTACAGCGGGTTGAGGGTGAGCCCTCCGTACAGCCAGCACGTGGTGTCCCGGGTGTAGAGGGTGTTGGGCAGGGGCGGCATCAGGTACTCGCGCACACCGGTCGACTCGCGCGCCAGGGCGACGTACGGCGAGCGGTAGTCGTCGGGCAGGTCGGTGGTGGCGAGACCGCCGATGAGGTGCTCGGCGAGCAGCCGCGGGTCCAGCGACTCCAGGAAGGCGCGGGTGGAGTCGATGAGCCCGACCCCGACCTGGTTCGCGGTGATCTTCCGGTCGAGGAGCCAGGACCTGGCCTCCGGGATCGCCATGGTGGCGGCGAGGACGTCGTGCAGTTCGAGGACGTCGACGCCGCGCCCGCGCAGCTCGGCGACGAAGTCGGCGTGGTCGCGCTGGGCGTTCTCCACCCACATGACGTCGTCGAAGAGCAGGTCGTCCGAGTTGGTCGGGGTGAGCCTGCGGTGGGCGAGTCCCGGGGCGCAGACGAGGACCTTGCGCAGCCGGCCCACCTCGGAGTGGACGCCGTACGCGGAGGAGGGACGGGTGTCTTGGTCGGTCACGGTGTGCCTTCCCGGGGTCAGAGGCTGATCCAGCCGGCGGCCAGGGCCACGACGCCGATCACGGCGCCGGCCACGGAGACCGCGAGGACGACGAG
>NZ_WWIA01000830.1 GCF_009870065.1 Streptomyces sp. SID5785
GGCGAACGTCGCGGGCCTACGTGCCTTCGGGCGGTCTGCGGCCCGGAGGCACGGGTGCCGGGATCCGGCGGGGCCGTCATGGACGAGGGGGCCTGGACGGGAAATACCTTCGGGGCCGGGAAGTGTCCCTTGGGCCGGGGACGGGAGCCGGGACGTGCCGGGGCCCGGGGGCCAGTCGGACGCCGGACGTCAGTCGCGGAGGCATTCAGACCCCGGACGTCAGTCGAGTCCCGGACGTCAGTCGGGCGCCCGACGCCAGCCGGGGAGGCAGTCGGCCCTGGACGCCAGTCGCGGAGGCATTCGGACCCGGACGCCAGCCGCGGAGGCATTCAGACCCCGGACGCCAGTCGAGTCCCGGACGTCAGTCGGGCGCCGGACGCCAGCCGGGGAGGCAGTCGGGCCCGGACGCCAGTCGCGGAGGCATTCGGCCCCGGACGTCGGCCAGGCCCCGGACGTCAGTCGAGTCCCGGGACGCCGACCAGGCCCCGGACGCCAGCCCGGATCCCGGAGGCCCGACCAGGCCCCGGACGTCAGCCGCACACCCTGGCGCCCGGCCACGCCCCGGACATCAGTCGGCGAGGGTGGCCCGTGTCGCGTGCTCGCGCAGCCAGCGGTCGAGCGTCTCGTATGCCGCGCGCCGCACCTCCGGCAGCGAGAGGAAGACGTCGTGCCGGGCGCCGGCCACGGGCGCGTCGGTCGTCGGCGCGCCGAGCCCCACGGCCGTCCAGTGGGCGATCTGCCGGACGTCGAGGACGGTGTCGGCGCGGTCGCTCCGCGCGCTGTAGCGCAGCGAGTGGTGTGTCCTGTCCGAGCGCAGGACGAGCGACGGGACGCCGACGTCGATGCCCCGGTGCAGGGCGGCGTGCGCGCGGCGGACGGCGTTGAGCCAGCCGACGGTGACGGGGAAGCCGTCGAGCGGCTTCAGCTCGGTGTCGTAGTCCCATTCGCCGGTGCCGCTGATGTGCAGGGTGCGCCCGTAGACCCCGCCGGGCAGGTTCAGCGCCTGGAACGGCCGCACCCGGGCCAGCCCGCGCAGCGCCCAGGTGACGGGGCCGCGCAGGACGGCCGTGCCCTGGAGGTCGAACCAGGGGCTGTTGAGGACCAGCGCGCGCACGGCCGAAGGGCGCCCTGCGCGGCGGCGCCGGTCCAGGTAGAGCGGCGCGACGAGGCCGCCCGTGGAGTGGGCGGCGAGCACGACGGGCAGGCCGGGGTGATCGGCGGCGATCAGGTCGAGCGCCCGGTCCAGTTCGGCGTCGTAGAGGGCGAGGTCGGACACGTAGTGGGCGGTCTGTCCCGGACGGCGGGCGCGGCCGCACTTGCGCAGGTCCAGGCCGTGGAAGGCGAGGCCGCGCGCGGCGAAGAAGTCGGCGAGCTCGGTCTGGAAGAAGTGGTCGGAGAAGCCGTGGAGGTACAGGACCGCGCCGGTGACCGGCTC
>NZ_WWIA01000831.1 GCF_009870065.1 Streptomyces sp. SID5785
GCGAGGAGGCCGCGCGCGCACCAGGCCATCGACGGGTCACGGTCGGCGCGTCGCAGGCCGAGGTCCGCCGCCGTGAAGTTGTAGGCGGGCAGGTCGAGTCGATGCCCGTAGCGGTGCCGGTGGGTGGCCGCCGCGGTGCGGTAGCGGGCCTCGGCCGCGTGCCACCGTTCGGCTGCGTGGGCGGAGCCCGTGTCGAGCCAGCGCTTGTGCCACAGCACCGTCGAGCGGTACGCGCCGAGGACCGTGAAGAGGTCCGTCTGGTAGGCGAGCGCCGCGCCGAACTGTTCGCGCAGCTGCGGGTCGTGCCAGGTGGACACGTCCGTGGCGGCCCACAGTCGCTGCTGACGGCGTGCGATGTCGAGGGCCGTGCGGCCCCCGGCGAGCGCTTCGGGGAACCGGTCCCGCGCGGCCGCGTAGATGCTGGACAGCGCGGCACTGTCGCCGGTCGCGATGTCCCACTCGAAGATCCACATCATGGGCGGGGGTTCGAGGCCGAGGGCTCTCGCGGAGGTGTCGGCGTACGGGCCGATGTAGAGGCCCTCGGTGATCGCCGGGCGGGAGAGGGCGAGGACCTGCTCGATGGCCCGTACGGTGGACGCGTCGTCGCTGAACGTCCGGCGGATCCAGGCCTCGCGAGCCCGGGTGAGGTCGGTGTCGGGGTCCTGGGCGAGCCGACCGGTGAGGTACACGTTCACGTCCCACAACTGCCAGAAGCCGGCCCGTCGGTAGACGGCGCGGGGTCCGGCGTACAGGGGACCGCCGGACTGGGACCAGTTCCAGACCCCCTCGATGTGCGGGTTGGCGGCCAGGAAGCGCCGCAGCGCGGTCTGTTCGAGGGCGCCGAGGTCGTCGGGAAGAGCACCCTGGCCCTCGAACTCGCGGCGGGACTGGAACTCGACGATGCGCCGCTGGGAGCCTTCGAGCAGCGTGGGATTGAGGGCGAGATGGGAGTAGAAGTCTCCCTGCGAGTACTTGGTCGAGACGATCAGGTGCGGGTCGTCGAGGCCGTGGAGGACCTGGCGGTAGGAGTCGGGATCGGTGTGCAGATCGCCGACGGCGCCCACGCCCACACTCCAGGTACGGAAGATGACGTCTCTGTCCCTGTGCCCGTCCCTGTCCCCGCCGCCGCCGTCCCCGTCCCTGTCTCCGTCTCCGTCTCCGTCTGACCGGCCGACGGCAGCGAGCAGGCTGCGCAGCATCGTGCGGACCGCCTTCACGGTCGTGACCTCGATCGCCGACGTGTAGTCCCAGCCGGGCAGGGCGTACGCGGAGCCGCCCTCGCCGGTGCGGATCATGATGCCGTCCGCGAAGGGCATGGAGCGCAGCAGTTCCTCGACACCTCTGGCGTACACGGACCACAGGCGGGGGTCCTCGGTGCGCAGACCGCCCGACTCCCTGTCCAGGTAGGCGTGCAGGGGCGGGGAGAGGGCGAGCATGTCGGTCTGGAAGTACACGCGCATCCCGGCGTCGTGGGCATAGCGCCACACCGGTCCGAACTCCTTCACCATCGCCCGGGCACGGGCGATGTGCGGATCGCCCGACGCGTACACGGCGTGTCCGTCCCCGACCCCGGAGAAGGTGACGTACTCGAGGAAGCCGGGCACGACGACGCCGTTGTACCCGTCGCGCAGCGCGCCGCGTACGAAGGAGCGGAACTGGGCCGCGATGGCGTCGACCTGGGTGGTGTCGACCCAGGGTGCGCGTCGCAGCAGGGCGGTGCCGACGACGTCCGAGTTGAGCGAGTAGTCCGTGGTGGCGGCGAAGCGGGAGGGCCGCAGGTCCAGGCCCGTGCCTCCGGTGTCGGTGAGCCGGAGGCCCAGCTTCGGCGTGACGGTCCGGCCGCGGTCGGCGAGGACGTCCTCCCCGGCGCGGATCCGATCCGCCGTCCGGTACAGCCCCGTCGCGGCACCGGCCGCGGACGCCGTCTCGAGGACCAGGCCGCCGTGCGCACGCACGATCCGGTACCGCTCGGCCGAGCCGCTTCCCTGCAACGCCCCGATGTGGACGGCCAGTTCGTGCGCGGCTGCGCGGGGCCTGCCGCCGCCCTCGCGGACGGAGGGAGCGGGGCGGCCCCGCTGGGCCAGCGCGTCGCGCACCGCTTCCGCGGCCAGCCGTACGGCGGTGCCGCGCGCACCGGTCACCGCGCGCACGTCCGGCGC
>NZ_WWIA01000832.1 GCF_009870065.1 Streptomyces sp. SID5785
TCGTCGGCGAGTCCGGCTGCGGCAAGTCCGTGCTCGCCTCCGCCCTGCTCGGACTCCTGCCGGCCAACGCCGAGACCGCGGGCACCGCGCACGCCGGCGGCCTCGACCTGCTCGGCGCCGACGAGGCGACGCTGGCCCGCACCGTGCGCGGCCGGCGCGTCGGACTCGTCCCGCAGAGCCCGGCCGCACACCTCACCCCGGTGCGCACCGTCCGCGCCCAACTCGCCGAGACCGTCAGGGCCCTGACCGGCATCGGGCGGCGCGGCCCGGCGCTCACCGCCGCCGTCGACACGGCCGCGGCGCGGGCGGCCTTCCCGGCCGACCACCTCGACCGCTACCCGCACGAGCTCTCCGGAGGTCTCGCCCAGCGCGCCGCGACCGCGCTCGCCCTGGTCGGCGACGCCCCGCTGCTCCTCGCCGACGAACCCACCACCGGCCTCGACCGCGACCTCGTCGAGCGCACCGTCGACGAACTGCGCCGCCATCTCGGAACCGAACGGGCCCTGCTGCTCATCACGCACGACCTCGCCGCCGCCGAGCGCATCGCCGACCGCGTCGCCGTCATGTACGCGAGCCGCATCGTCGAGATCGCGGACGCCC
>NZ_WWIA01000833.1 GCF_009870065.1 Streptomyces sp. SID5785
AGGGTGGGCGCCATCGCGTGCGCCGCGTCGCCGAGCAGGGCGACCCGGCCGCGGTGGAAGGCGGGGAGCGGGTCGGCGAGGTCGTGGACGTCGTGGCGCAGCACCCCGTCCGGCTCGGCCGCGTCGAGGATCGCGGGGACGGGGTGGTGCCAGCCCCCGAAGAGGCGCCGCAGTTCCGCCCGCTCGTCGCCGTCGGGTGCGCGGCCCCCGGCCGGGGTGACGGCCGCGGCGTACGCGTAGACGGTGCCGTCGGCGAAGGGGTGCGTGCCCCACAGCCGGCCGGGCCCCCAGGTTTCGTGCGGGGCGAACGGCCGCGCGGGCGGCGGCACGAGCAGCCGCCAGGTGGTGAACCCGGCGTAGGTGGCACCGGGGTGCGTGGGGAACAGCGCGCCGCGCACGGCGGAGCGGACGCCGTCGGCACCGACGACGAGCTCGGCGGTGAGGTCGCCGTCGGGCGTCGCCACCCGGGCCGGGCGCGCCGGGTCGGCCGGGTCTCCCGGGTCGACGAGGCGGCCCTCGGTCGCCGTGCGCACCGCGCCGTCGGGGAGGCCCGCGGCGAGCTTGCCGACGAGTGTCGCGCGGTGCAGCAGCACGAGGGTGCCGCCGAACCGTTCGCTCGCACGCTGCGGGTCGGCGCGCGACAGCCAGCGGCCCGCCGGGGTCCTGAGTCCGCCGTCGCCCTCCCAGGCGGCGAGGGAGCGGATCTCGTCGCCGAGTCCGACCACGTCGAGGGCGCGCTGTGCGTTCGGCGCCAGCGCGATGCCGGCGCCGACGGGGGCCAGTGCGGTGGCCCGCTCCAGGACCGTGACGTGCCAGCCGGTGCGGTGGAGCGCGAGGGCGGCGGTGAGGCCGCCGATCCCGCCGCCGATCACGATGGCCCGGGCCTGCCGCGGCGCGGCGTCCGTGTGCCCGTCGTCCGATGTCATGACGCCTCCCGGAGTCACGGGGCGCACTCCCGCACCCCTCGCACTACATCTGTAGTGACCTCTGGAGTCGACGGTACTACATCTGTAGTGATACCGGCCGCAGATGCCGACTACAGATGTAGTCGGCGCGGTAGATTGCCTCCCATGAACCGCCCGTCGCCCGCCCCCTCCGCCGCATCCGCACCCGGCGCCTCCACCGCGCCCGGCCCCACCGGCGAGCTCCCCCGCGCCGACCGCATCGGGGACGCCGCGCTGGTCCTGCTCGCCGAACGCGGGATGCGCGGCCTGACGCACCGCGCCGTGGACGAGACCGCGGGCCTGCCGCAGGGCTCCACGTCGAACCACGCGCGCACCCGGCTGGCCCTGCTGGAGACCGCGGTGCGACGCCTCGCGGTGCGCGAGGGACAGGTGCTGTCCCTCGAGGAACTGCCCGACCCGGCCGGCGGACCGGCCGCCCTCGTGGACGGCATGGCACTCGCGCTGCACCGCTACCTGACCCGCCATCCCCAGCTGCTCGTCTGCCGCTACGAGTTGGCCCTGGAGGCCACGCGCAGGCCCGAGCTGCGCGCGTTCTTCGACGAGGCCGGGCACCAGTTCCGCCGCCCGCTCACCGAGCTGCTGCGCGCCGCGGGCTCCACCGCCCCCGAGCGGCACACGCTCTCCCTCGTGGCCTGGAGCGAGGGGATCATGTTCTCGTGCGTGGCCGGCACCTACCACGCCTCGGTGCCGGGTCTTGAGGAACTGCGCGCCGGATACACGGAGTTGCTGCACGGCATGCTCGACGGTCCCCGCCCCGGCGCCTGAGGCGGGCGGACCGGGGCGCACACGGCACCCGCACGCCCCCCGTTTCACCCGTGCGGGGCATCCTTCGCCCGCCACGGTTCCCCCGGCGTCCCGGTGTCCCGCACAGTGGCGCGGTGCTGAGAAAGATCCGTCCCGCCTCGCTGCTGCTCACCGCGGCCGCGGCCGTCAGTGCCGCCGCCTCCGCCGGCTGCGTGAGCGTGTCCACGCCCGACGGCCCGGACCACCGCCCCTCCCCCTCCGCGAGCGCGCCGGAAACCCGCCCCGACGGGCGCGCGGACCGG
>NZ_WWIA01000834.1 GCF_009870065.1 Streptomyces sp. SID5785
CACGGACTGGGTCTGGGACCCGTGGACGATGCGCGTGCTGTGCGCGGCCGTCGTCCTGTGGCTGCTCGTGCGGCGGCGCGCGGTGGGCCTGGCCTGCTGGGTCGCCGTGACCTGCGCCGTCGGCACGCTCGTCCAGCAGGGGCTCAAGGCGGCGGTGGACCGGCCGCGCCCGGTGTGGCCGGATCCGGTCGACTCCGCGCGCTACGCCGCGTACCCCTCGGGGCACGCGATGACAGCCACGGTCGTCCTCGGCCTGCTCCTGTGGCTGCTGCGCCGGTACGGGGCGGCGCCCGCGACGTACCGCGCCGCACTGGCCGCCGGTGTGGTCTCGGTGCTCGGCGTAGGCGTGACCCGGCTCTGGCTCGGCGTGCACTGGCCGACGGACGTGCTCGGCGGCTGGCTCCTCGGAGCGCTGACCGTGGGCCTGGCCGTGACGGCGTACGAGCGCCGGGCGGCGGGCTCCGACCGCCCTTGACCGGCGCGTTCGGCGCCGCGCAGGATCGCACCCATGACGATCAAAGCGGTTCTCTTCGACTTCTCCGGCACGCTCTTC
>NZ_WWIA01000835.1 GCF_009870065.1 Streptomyces sp. SID5785
GAGCGCGCCCGGCCCGCCGAGGTCCCCGGCGCGCACCGCCGCTGGGGGCTGCCCGCGCCCCTCGCTCCGGCACCCCCGGCCCGCCGGGTGCTGCCCCGCCGGGCCCCCGGCGGGGTGCCCCCGGTGATCTCCCGGGTGCCCACCCGGGACCGGGTCGTCTTCCTCACGTTCGACGGCGGCGTCGAGCACGACCGGCGCTTCCCCGCGCTCGTCCGTGACCTGCGCCTGCCGGTCTCGGTCTTCCTGGACGGCACGGCGGCGGGCCCCGGCCACGATCCCTACGGCCGGCTCCGCGCCCTCGGCGCCGGGCTCCAGAACCGCACCCTCACCCACCCGTTCCTGCCCGGCCTCGGCTACGTCCGCCAGCACGCCGAGATCTGCGGCCAGCAGCGCCGGCTCGCGGGCCGCTTCGGCCGGGCCCCGCGCCTGCTGCGGCCGCCGTCCGGTGCGTACGACGCGGCGACGCTGCGGGCGGCGGGCGCGTGCGGCATCGACGCGATCGTCCTGGGCCGCCCCCTGTCGGACTCCGCCCGCCTCCACCCCGGCGACATCCTGCTGCCCCCGCCGACCCGCCCCCTGACCCCGTCGACAGCAACCCTGATCCGCCGCATCCAACACGAGGGCTTCACGATCGCCCCCTTGGAAAACTACCTCTGACAACCCGCCCCGCAAGGGGCGCGGGGAACGGCGCGAGAACCCCCACGGCGGAACACCCGGCAACGATCCGAGCCCTCCCGGACC
>NZ_WWIA01000089.1 GCF_009870065.1 Streptomyces sp. SID5785
GCGTCGTCCTCCCGCCAGTGGCCGTCGCCGATCCGGCGCCGCACGAGCTCCTGGACGCGCCGGTACGCGGGCATGGCGCCGCCCGGGCCCTCCCGGTACCACCGGGCCAGCTCCGCCGCGTCCACCGTCGCACCGCCCACCGTCGCCGCCCTCCGCTCCCCCGCTGACCGGTCCTGTCGCCTGCGGCGCATCCTATGGGAGGGGTGCCGGGCGCGGACGGGCCGCGGGGCGCGGCGGGCGTCAGCCGGCCCCGGCCTCGGTGAGCGAGACGACCGCGACGACCCCGTCGACGGCGAGGGCGGCGGGCGCGGCGTCGTCCTGGAGCAGGCACGCGTCGAGCCGGTCGAGCCGGACACCGTCGCCGTCCCCGTCGCCGTCGAGCTCGGCGGTGCCGTCCAGGACGATCGCCAGGACCTGGGTGCCGGGGCGGGGTGCGAGGACCGTCGGGCCGCGCTCGATGCGGACCTCGGCGCGCGCAGCGGAGCGCCGGGCCATCACGTTGAAGTCGACGAGCGGGCCGCCGAGGAGCCGGCAGTCGGTGGTGGCGTCGCCGGAGAAGGCGAACGGGGCGTAGCGGGTGTCCACGACGTGCTCCATGCCGTCGACGGTCAGCGCCATGCCGGGCCCGTCCACCACCGTGATGACGCGGTCCACGCCTTCGAACGCGGAGAAGGGGCCGCTGTCCGCGACGTCGGCGAGGCTGATCCGCCATGCGAAGTCCGAGGTGCCGGAGCCCTCGGGGTGGGCCAGGACCTCGGTGGTGATGCCTCCGCCGTTCTTCCAGGGCGAGGGGGTCCGCTCGTGCGCGCGCAGGATGCGGGGGTGTGCCATGCGGGGGGCGTCCTTCCGGTACGGGTCCGCCGGGGCCGCGAGGGGCCCCGGCGGTGTGCGGGCGTCGGTCAGACGAGCGAGCCGGTGACCGACTCCGCGGCCAACAGTGCGCGGCCGGAGGCCACGTACTGGACGGCCTCCTCGATCTCGGGGGCCAGCCAGCGGTCCGTGCCGGGGCCCTCGACGGTCGCGCGCAGGCCGTCGCGCACCGCGGCCGTGGCCGGGGCGGGCGTCAGCGGGGCGCGCAGGTCGAGGGCGCGGGCCGCGGTGTAGAGCTCGACGGCGAGGACGCGGCCGAGGCCGTCGAGGGCGCGGCGCAGCTTGCGGGCGGCCGACCAGCCCATGGAGACGTGGTCCTCCTGCATCGCGCTGGAGGGGATCGAGTCGACGGAGGCCGGGGTGGCGAGCCGCTTGAGCTCGGAGACGATCGCGGCCTGCGTGTACTGGGCGATCATGTGGCCGGAGTCGACGCCCGGGTCGTCGGCCAGGAAGGCGTTCAGGCCGCGGTTGCGGGCGGGGTCGAGGAACCGGTCGGTGCGGCGCTCGGAGATCGAGGCGACGTCGGCGACGGTGATCGCGAGGAAGTCGAGCACGGCGGCGACGGGGGCGCCGTGGAAGTTGCCGTTGGACTCGACGCGGCCGTCGAGGGTGACCACCGGGTTGTCGACGGCGCTGGCGAGTTCGCGGGAGGCGACGAGCTCGGCGTGGCCGAGGGTGTCGCGGGCGGTGCCGTGGACCTGCGGGGTGCAGCGCAGCGAGTAGGCGTCCTGCACGTAGGTGCAGTCCGGGCCGGCGTGGCTGGCGATGATCGCCGAGTCGGCGAGCAGGGTGCGCAGGTTGCCGGCGCTGTCGCCCTGGCCGGGGTGCGGGCGCATGGCCTGGAGGTCGGCGGCGAACACGGCGTCGGTGCCGAGCTGGCCCTCGACGCTCATGGCGGCGGCGATGTCGGCGGTGCTCAGGAGACGGCGCAGGTCGTGGGCGGCGAGGACGAGCATGCCGAGCATGCCGTCGGTGCCGTTGATGAGGGCGAGGCCCTCCTTCTCCTCCAGGACGACCGGGGTGATGCCCGCGGCGGCGAGCGCCTCGGCGGCGGGCTTGCGCTCGCCGTCGGCGGTGCGCACGACGCCCTCGCCCATGACGGCGAGCGCGCAGTGCGCGAGGGGGGCCAGGTCGCCGGAGCAGCCGAGCGAGCCGTACTCGTGGACGACGGGGGTGATGCCCGCGTTCAGGAGCGCGGCGTAGGCCTCGGCGGTCTCGGTGCGTACGCCGGTGCGTCCGGTGGCGAGGGTCGACAGGCGCAGCAGCATGAGGGCGCGGACGACCTCGCGCTCGACCTCGGGGCCGGACCCCGCCGCGTGCGAGCGCACGAGGCTGCGCTGGAGCTGGGCGCGCAGCTCGGTGGGGATGTGGCGGGTGGCCAGGGCGCCGAAGCCCGTCGAGACGCCGTAGTGCGGCTTGACGTCGTCGGCGAGGGCCTTGATGACCTCGCGACTGCGGGCGATCTCCTGGAGGGCCTCGGGGGCGAGGGCCACCTGGGCGCCGTGACGGGCAACGGACACAACTTCGTCGGCAGCGAGGGCACCGACACCAACAACAACGGTCATGTCCCTATGAAGCCGCAGGCGGGCCCGGGTGCGCGAGTCGTGCGCCGCGTGTTGTGTCTGGCATCCCAGACGATGCGTCTGCGATCCCAGACAGATGGTTTGCGACCTGCCTGGTCTACGCTCGCCCCATGAGCATCGTGCCGGCCGCCGCCCAGGTCCTCGCCGTCCTGCGCTACCTGGCCCGCCAGGCCGCGCCGGTCCCGGCGGCCGCCATCAGCCGGGACGTGGGGCTGCCGCGTTCGACGACGTACCACCTCCTCGACACGCTCGCCGCGGACGGCTTCGTGGTGCATCTGCCGGAGGAGCGGCGCTACGGGCTCGGGGTCAGCGCCTTCGAACTCGCCTCGGGCTACGAGCGCCAGGCACCGATCCAGCGGCTCGCCCGCGCCCCGCTCGCCGCGCTGGTCGACCGCACGGGACACAACGCGAACCTGGCGGTGCTGCACGGCCGTGAGGTCATCTACGTCATCGAGGAGCGCGCCCCGGGCCGGCCGCCGCTGATCAGCGAGGTCGGCGTCCGGCTGCCCGCGACGCTCACCGCGAGCGGCCGGGCCGTGCTCGCCCTGCTGCCGCCCGCACAGGTGAGGGCGCTGTTCCCCGACCGCTCGGCGTTCGTGCAGCGCAACGGCGCCGGGCCGGCGACGCTGACGGCACTGCGCACGCTGCTGGCCCAGGCGCGGCGGCGCGGGTACGCGACGGAGGAGGGCGAGGTGACCCGGGGCCTGTCGTCGGTCGCGGCCCCGGTCCTCGACCATCACGCGCATCCCATCGCCGGGGTCTCGGTCACGTTCCCGGACGAGGCCGTGGACGAGGCGGAGCAGGTCCGGATCGCGGGCCACGTCGCGCAGACGGCGCGGGAGTTGACCCGAAGGGTGGGCGGCGCGACGGCCGCGCCGGGCGGCCCGGGGACGCCGGAGCCGGGTCGCCCACCGCGTAAGAGGCAGGGAAGGGAACGGTAAAAACACCCGTTTGCCCCCACCCGCCTCCCGCTGCGGGCCTCTTCCCCGACGGAAGCTGCCCCGGGCGGGAGTGACCCCGCCACCGGCGAAGGGTGGAGCGGAGATGGGCCTGACGAGTCGGGCGCTCGAG
>NZ_WWIA01000836.1 GCF_009870065.1 Streptomyces sp. SID5785
CGGGGAACTGCGCGACCAGCCACGACGGCGCGGCACCCGGCGATGACGCGGGTCGCCCACGGCGCGAACCGCGACCCGGGTCGACCGAGGTAGTTACCCCGCCCGGCGACGTGGCTATGCCGTGCCAGCCGGAGCCCGACGTGCCGCACTGGCGTGGCCCCTTGCTCCCACCACCCCGCCCCCTCCGGGGGCGTTCGCCCCGGCACCGAGGCTGCGATTACATCGCCGGGCGAATGACAACAGCCCCGCCAGGGGCGCGGGGAACTGCGCGACCAGCCACA
>NZ_WWIA01000837.1 GCF_009870065.1 Streptomyces sp. SID5785
CCGGCGGCTCGGCCGGCCGGGACATCCGCACGCCCGCGGTGCGCACCGCGCGCGGGATCACGCTCGTCCGGTCGTCCGCGCCCGCGTGCTCCGCCTCGCGCGCCTGCGGCGGCACCGCGTCCAGCTCCGCGTCGGACAGCGTCGACCGCGCCTGCCGCACCTGCGCGAGCAGCGCCACGGCGTCCGGCGGCCTGACCTCGGGGGTGCGCGCCGTCGCCGACGCGACCAGCTCGTCGAGGACGAAGGCCGCCCCGGGGACGGCGGCGGACGGCGGCGGCACGTCCTCGTTCAGATGCTTGTAGAGGATCTGCGCCGGGGTGTCGCCGGAGTGCGGCTTGCCGCCGGTCAGCATCTCGTAGAACACGACCCCGCACGCGTACACGTCCACGCTCGGCGTCGCCGTGCCGTCCTCGATCTGCTCGGGCGCCAGGTAGGAGACCGTGCCGAGCACCGAACCCGTCGTGTTCGTCACGGTGTCCACCGCGCGGACCAGGCCGAAGTCCGCCACCTTGACCCGGCCGTCGTCCCCTATCAGGACGTTCTCCGGCTTCATGTCGCGGTGCACGAAGCCCGCGCGGTGCGCCGACCCGAGCGCGGCGAGCACCGGCTCCAGGATGTCCAGCGCCGCCCGCGGGGTCAGCGCCCCGCGCTCGCGCAGCACGTCACGCAGCGTGCAGCCGGCGACGTACTCCATCGCCAGGTACACGTACGCGCCGTCGGTGCCCTGGTCGTAGACCCCCACCACGTTCGGGTGGGACAGGCGCGCGACGGACTTGGCCTCGCGGATGAAACGCTCGACGAACGAGGCGTCGGCGGCCAGCGAGGGGTGCATCACCTTGAGCGCGAGCACGCGGTCGAGGCGGGTGTCCACGGCCCGGTAGACCGTGGCCATCCCGCCGACCGCGATCCGTGCGTCGATGCGGTACCGGCCGTCGAGCACCTGCCCGAGCATGGGGTCTCCCCGGCCGGAGGCCGGGGAAGGGTCCTGAAGGGTCGTGTCCACGCAGGCGAGTGTACGAGGAGCGACCGACACCCCCGGACGGTACGGCGGGGACTGCAGCAGAGCTGTGACCCGCTCAGAACGCGGGCCGCTCCGGGTCGAGGCGGGCCGTCCCGTCCACGGGCGAGGACGCCTCGGCGAAGTGGCGCCGGGGAATGCGGCCCGCGCGGCGGGCGAGCCGGCCCGCCTCCACGGCGTGCCGCATGCCCTCCGCCATCAGCACCGGCTCCTGCGCCCGGGTCACCGCGGAGGCGAGCATCACACCGGCGCAGCCCAGCTCCATGGCCAGGGCCACGTCCGACGCCGTGCCCGCGCCCGCGTCGAGGATCACCGGCACGCGCGCGTGCTCGACGATCAGCTCGAAGTTGTGCGGGTTGCGGATGCCGAGCCCGGAGCCGATGGGGGAGCCGAGCGGCATGACCGCCGCGCAGCCCACGTCCTCCAGCTTCCGCGCGAGCACCGGGTCGTCGTTCGTGTACGGGAGCACCGTGAAGCCGTCGTCGACCAGGGTCTCGGCCGCGTCCAGGGTCTCGATCGGGTCGGGCAGCAGGGTGCGCTCGTCGGCGATCACCTCGAGCTTCACCAGGTCCGTGCCGAGCGCCTCGCGCGCGAGGCGGGCCGTCAGCACGGCCTCGCCCGCGGTGAAACAGCCCGCCGTGTTCGGCAGCACGCCGATGCCGAGCCGCTCCAGGACCGAGAGCACGGAGCCGTGCACCGACGTGTCCACGCGGCGCATCGCCACCGTGGTGAGCTCGGTGCCGGAGGCGGCCAGCGACCGCTCCAGGACGTCCAGGCTCGGGGCGCCGCCCGTGCCCATGATCAGCCGCGACGAGAGCGTCGTGCCGCCGATGACGAGAGTGTCGTCCGCCATGCCGCTCAGCCTCCCTGCACCGCGGTCAGGACCTCGACCCGGTCGCCCTCGCTGAGCACCGTGCCCGCCCACCGGGTGCGCGGGACGACGGTCTCGTTCAGGGCGGCGGCGATGCCGGAGGGGGCGGCGGTCAGCGCGGCCACCACTTCGTCGAGCTTGGTCGCGGCGGCCACGGTGCGCGGCTCGCCGTTCACGGTCACGTTCATGCGGGCTGCTCCGAGAGGGCGGGGGTGAATCGGCGGGGGGTGAACGGACGGGCCTCGTCCGGCAGTTCGCCGGTGGTCAGGGCGTGCGCCAGGACGTCGCCGGTCACCGGGGTGAGCAGGACGCCGTTGCGGTAGTGGCCGGTGGCGAGCAGGAGGCCGGGCAGGGCGCTCGGGCCGAGCACCGGCGCGTTGTCCGGGGTGGCCGGGCGCAGCCCCGCGCGCGTCTCGGTCAGCGGCAGCTCGGTGATGCCGGGGACGAGTTCGTGCGCGTCCCGCAGCAGTTCGTAGACGCCGCCGGCGGTGACCGTGGTGTCCCAGCCGAGCTCCTCGGTGGTGGCGCCGACGACCAGTTCGCCGCTGACGCGCGGCACCAGGTACACGTTGCCGCCGCGCACGACCGCGCGCACGGTGCGGCTCAGGAACGGCGCGTACGCCGCCGGCACGGTCAGCCGCAGCACCTGCCCCTTGACCGGGCGCACCGGCGGCAGCACGGCGTCGGGCACGCCCGCGAGCCGCCCGCTCAGACTCCCGGCGGCCAGCACCACCTGCTCCGCGGTGCGTTCGGACCCGTCCGCGAGCTTCACGCCGCGCGCCCGGTCCCGTACGACGCACAGCCGCTCGGCCCAGGTCCGGTGGAAGACCACCCCCGCGCGCTCGCAGGCCGTCACGAGGGCGGCGGCGAGCCTGCGCGGGTCGATCTGGTGGTCGCCGTCGACCCGCAGGCCGCCCCGCACACCCGGCGCCAGCATCGGTTCGAGCCGCCGGCACTCACGGCCCGACAGCCACGTGGAGTCGAGGCCCGACCGCCGCTGCAGCGCGTGCAGTTCGCGCAGGTGCGAGCGGTCGTCCGCGTCCAGCGCGACCGCGAGCGTGCCGCACGCCCGGTATCCCAGATCGTGGCCGGTGGCCTCGGCGAGCTCGGCGGCGAAGTCGGGGTACCGGCGCGCGGACTCGACGTTCAGGGCGAGCAACGTCTCCTCGCCGTAGTGCAGTTCGGTGACGGCGGCCAGCATGCCGGCCGCGACCTGGGCGGCCCCGCCGCCCGGCTCGGGGTCCACGACCGCAACGGACAGACCGCGCTGCGCGGCCCTCCACGCGGTCACCAGACCGATGATGCCGCCCCCGACGACCAGGACGTCGGTGGTGGACCCGCTGACAGGTGGCGTACGCGGCATGGCGTCCAGCCCCTCCCTTCGCCGGCATGACCCGGATCAGGTTCGTACGGTCGGAGGCCGCTCCAGCCTCCCTCTCAGCCCGCTGCGTACGGGCTCCCGCGAGTGCTTTACGTTGGCCACCCTAACCGTTCGGTATGCCACCCAGTAAGGGAGCCCAGCCCGTGGTCCGTTCTCTCGACGGTCTCTTCCTGTCCCCCGTCGCCGACCAGGCCCCCGGGCAGGTGGGCACCCGCACACGCTTCGCCTACCGGGAGGCGGACGGCCGCGTCTGGGCCTCCTACGAGGGCGGCGACGTCGAGCGCGGCCATCTCGTCGGCACCCGCGAGGGGGACCGGCTCGACTTCCGCTACGTGCAGCTGAAGACCGACGGGACGACCTCCTCCGGGCACTGCCGCTCCACCGTCTCCGAACTCGCCGACGGGCGGATCCGGCTCGACGAGACCTGGGAGTGGGAGTCCCAGGACGGCAGCGGAACGAGCGTGGTCGAGGAGCTGAGCCCCGCCGACGGCCACGGAAGCGTGATCACTGACGCATGATCACTAAACCGGTGACACGTGTGCAGCACGTCACGGAACCGGAGTGGTCCGCGCCGCTGACCGACGCGACACCAGGTGCCTAAGGTGATCCCGTGAGCGAGCAGCTGAGCGGCAACGGGACGGCAGGGAGCGGGACGGCCGCGGAGCAGCGGCACGTCGTCGTGGTGGGCGCGGGCATGGCCGGGGTGCAGACGGCGGTGGCGCTGCGTGAGCGGGGCTTCGCCGGGGCCGTCACCCTGATCGGCGCGGAGCCGCACCAGCCCTACGACCGGCCGCCGCTCTCCAAGGCGGTCCTCCTGGGCAAGGCCGAGGGCTCCGCGTTCGACATCGACTTCGAGGCGCTCGGCGTCACGCTCCAGCTGGGCCGCGAGGTCACCGGGGTGCGCCCCGCCGACCACGAGCTGGACACGGCCACCGGGCCCGTCCCGTACGACGTCCTGGTCGTCGCGACCGGCGCCGAGCCGACGCGGCTGCCCGGCACCGACGGCGTCCCCGGCGTCCACCTGCTGCGCACCCTCGACGACGCCGAGCGGCTGCGGCCCGTCCTCGCCGAGCAGCACGACGTGGTCGTCGTCGGCGCGGGCTGGATCGGCGCCGAGTTCGCGACCGCCGCCCGGGACGCGGGCTGCCGCGTCACCGTCGTGGAGGCCGCCGAGCGGCCCCTGGCCGGTGCGCTGCCCGCCGCGGTCGCCGCCCCGATGGCCGCCTGGTACGCCGACGCGGGCGCCGCGCTGCGCACCCACGCGCGCGTGGCGCACGTCGAGCCCGGCGCCGTCGTCCTCGACGACGGGACCCGGCTGCCCGCCGGCGCCGTCGTCGTCGGCATCGGGGCCCGCCCCGCCACGGCGTGGCTCGCGGACTCCGGCATCGCCCTCGGCGAGCACCGCGAGATCGTCGCCGACGAGGGCCTGCGCACCTCCGCGCCCGACGTCTACGCGGTCGGCGACTGCTCCTCGTTCCCCTCCCGGCGCTACGGCCGCCGTCTGATGGTCCACCACTGGGACAACGCGCTGCAGGGCCCGCGCACGGTCGCGGCCGGCATCGTCGGCGAGACCCCGGCCGTGTACGACCCGGTGCCCTACTTCTGGTCCGAGCAGTTCGGCCGCTTCGTCCAGTACGCGGGCCACCACGAGGCCGCCGACACCACCGTGTGGCGCGGCGACCCGGCCGGCGCCGCCTGGTCGGTGTGCTGGCTGCGCGACGGAGCCCTCGTCGCCGTCCTGGCCGTCGGCAAGCCCCGTGACCTCGCCCAGGGCCGCAAGCTCATCGAGGCCGGCACCGCGCTCGACGCCGAGCTGCTCGCCGACCCCGCCCGGCCGCTGAAGTCCGCCGCGCGCTGACGGGGCCGGCCGCGGCGGTGGTCACGCCGCTCCGGAGAACGCCTGGTCGGACGGGCCCGGCTTCCGACTGTCGGTCCGGGATGGCAGGCTTGTCCCGTGACCGAGATTGACGCAAAGATCGATGCTCTCGTCCCCGACTGGCTCACCCTCCCCGACATCGCCGAACAGGCGGGCGTCGAGGTGACGCGCGTGCGGCAGTGGGTGAAGGAAGGCCAGCTCATCGCCGTACGGCGCGGTGAGAACAGGGCACTGCACGTGCCGGCCGCCTTCATCGACGGCGACAAGATCGTCAAGGGCCTCACCGGGACCCTGACGCTCCTGCGGGACGACGGCTTCTCCGACGAAGAGATGCTCGAGTGGCTCTTCACCCCCGACGCGACCCTGCCGGGCACGCCCGCGCAGGCCCTGAGCGAGAATCGCGGCACGGAGGTGAAGCGCCGCGCCCAGGCGCTCGCCGTCTGACCTGACCACCGACCGGTGTGCGCACCCCGCGCGGGATGCGCACACCGGCGTCCACAGACGGGGGATTCCCATGGCCGACCCGAAGCGCGACCTGCTCGCCGATGCCCGGCTCTACCTGTGCACCGACGCCCGCAGGAGCCAGGGCGACCTGCCGGAGTTCCTGGACGCCGTGCTGGCCGGCGGCGTCGACATCGTGCAGCTGCGCGACAAGGGCATGGAGGCCGGCGAGGAGCTGGAGCACCTCGCCGTGTTCGCCGACGCGGCCCGCCGCCACGGCAAGCTCTTCGCGGTGAACGACCGGGCGGACGTCGCCCACGCGAGCGCCGCCGACGTGCTGCACCTGGGCCAGGGCGACCTGCCGGTGCCCGCCGCCCGCGCGATCCTCGGCGACGACGTCCTGATCGGCCGCTCCACGCACGCCGCCGCGGAGGCCGACGCCGCCGCCGTCCAGGCCGGTGTGGACTACTTCTGCACGGGCCCCTGCTGGCCCACCCCGACCAAGCCCGGCCGCCACGCGCCCGGCCTCGACCTGGTGCGCCACACCGCCGCCCTGGGCACCGAGCGCCCCTGGTTCGCCATCGGGGGCATCGACCTCACGAACCTGGACGAGGTGCTGGACGCCGGCGCCCGCCGGGTCGTCGTCGTCCGGGCGATCACCGCGGCCGACGACCCGGGCGCGGCCGCCGCGGAGTTCGCCAAGCGGCTGCGCGCCCTCTGACCCGCCCGTCGCACCGCCCGTGGTACCGCCCGTGGGAACCAGGGTCCGGCCCTGCCGTGTCCGGATCCTGTCCGCAGGCTGGACGGTGATTAGGGACAGCCGACTTCCCTCAGTAACCTGCCGGTATGGCCCTAGGCACCGCTTCCACCAGGACTGATCGCGCCCGTACCGTGCGCGACATGCTCGCGCCCGGCAAGACGACGTACTCCTTCGAGTTCTCCGCGCCGAAGACCCCCAAGGGCGAGCGGAACCTGTGGAACGCGCTGCGCCGCGTCGAGGCCGTCGCCCCCGACTTCGTGTCCGTCACGTACGGGGCGGGCGGTTCCACGCGCGCGGGCACGGTCAAGGAGACCCAGCAGATCGTCGCGGACACGACGCTCACGCCGGTCGCCCACATCACCGCCGTCGAGCACTCGGTCGCGGAGCTGCGGAACATCATCGGGCAGTACGCCGACGCGGGCATCAGGAACATGCTGGCGGTGCGCGGCGACCCGCCCGGCGACCCGATGGGGGAGTGGGTCTCGCACCCCGAGGGCCTGACGTACGCCGCCGAACTGGTGGAGCTGATCAAGGAGTCCGGGGACTTCTGCGTCGGCGTGGCCGCATTCCCCGCGATGCACCCGCGCTCCGCCGACTGGGACTCCGACGTGCGGCACTTCGTCGACAAGTGCCGGGCGGGCGCCGACTACGCGATCACGCAGATGTTCTTCCACGCGGAGGAGTACCTGCGGCTGCGGGACAGGGTCGTCGCCGCCGGCTGCGACACCCCGATCATCCCGGAATGCATGCCGGTCACCAGCGTCCGCATGCTCGAGCGGCTGCCGAAGCTCAGCAACGCGGACTTCCCGCAGGCTCTGAAAGAGCGGATCCTCACAGCCAAAGACGATCCGGCCGCTGTACGCTCCATTGGCATCGAGTTCGCGACGGAGTTCTGCGCGAAGCTGCTTGACGAAGGCGTACCGGGTCTGCACTTCATTACGCTCAACAACTCCACTGCGACGTTGGAAATCTACGAGAATCTGGGCCTGCACGACCAGCGGGCCTGACGGGCCGTACCCGTTCGGGGCTGCGGCCGTACGAGAGGGGCGTACATGGGCTGGGCGGTCCTCTACATCGCGTTCGGACTGGTGGCACTGTGGCTCCTCGGTGAGGTGCTGCTGCAGAACAAGGCACGGCTGCGCTGGCGCCTGCTCGCCTTCGTCGGCTTCCTCGGCGTCGTGCTCGGCGTCCTGATGCCCTCGGTGGTCGTCATCGGGGTGGGCGCCATCGCGTTCGCGATCGGCCAGACGTACGTCACGCTGTCCTTCCGCCGCGGCTTCGACGCGGGCTGGTCCCTCAAGAGCGGCGGCGCCGACGACGAGGACGCGCCGGCGCCCAAGCGGCGCCGGAAGAAGGAGCCCGTCCACCAGGACCCGACCCTCGAGGTCTCGGGCCTGGAGGCCGCGGACGACACGGCGGCCGCCTACGACCAGCCGCAGCCCCACGAGGCCTGGGGCCCGGCCCCCGAGTCCCCGGCGGAGTCCACCGCGGTCTACGCCCCCGAGCCCATGCCCGACGACACCGGCCAGTACGGCGTCTACAGCGATGCGGCGTACGCCCAGGCCGGGGCCGGCGCCCCGGGCGGCCAGGACCCGCAGGGCTACGGCTACGACACCGGCTCCTACGGCTACGACCAGCAGAACTACGGCTACGACACGGGCCAGCAGCAGCAGTACGCGGCGCCCTACTCCGACCCGTACATCGGCGGCCAGGCCTACCCGGAGCAGGCCCCGTACGGCGACCCGTACGCCACCGGAGGGCAGCAGCAGTACAGCGACCCGTACGCGACCGCCGCGGGCTACGGCACGGACACCCCGCCCGGCGGCGTCTGGGTCCCGCAGCAGCGCAACGGCGAGGAGTACCAGCAGGACTACGGCGGCGAACTGCCCCCCGAGCAGCCGTACCCGGCCTACCCCCAGCACGACCCGAACACGGGCTA
The DNA here is from genome assembly GCF_009870065.1 of Streptomyces sp. SID5785. Lineage (GTDB taxonomy): Bacteria > Actinomycetota > Actinomycetes > Streptomycetales > Streptomycetaceae > Streptomyces. The sequence continues at coordinate 8,287 of NZ_WWIA01000837.1, forward strand.
CGACACCGGATACAACGAGCAGCAGTACCGCTACTGAGCCGTCCTCCCCGGCGCCGGTGTCCGGCTCGTCGGACCCGGCCGGGGGCGCCCCGGGAGCCCTGGAACCGGGCTCACCGGGAGCCCCGGAACCTCACTGGGAGCCCTGGAACCCCGGGCCCTCCACGATCAGCCCCGCCACCAGCGCGCCCGACATGCCCGCGTGCGGCAGCCCGCCGCCCGGGTGCGACCAGCCGCCGACGGCGTACAGCCCGGGCAGCTCCGTCCCGTTCGCCGCGTGCAGCAGGCGGCCGCCGTCCGCGGCGAGCGCGGGCGCGGGCACGGCCCCGCCGGCCGCCCCCGTCGCCTCCGCGACGTCC
>NZ_WWIA01000838.1 GCF_009870065.1 Streptomyces sp. SID5785
GCGATCGAGGCGGGCGGGACGGTCCTCGGGGTGCTCTCCCTCGCCGCCGGTACCGAGGGCACCGTGGAGCGGGTCACCGAGGACGTCACCGCGAGCGCCGAGGTCGGCGAGTACGAGCGCCTCAGGTCCCTGCTCGACTCCTACGGTGACACCATGCCCCCGGGGAGCAGGAAGCAGCTCGAGGAGAAGATCGGCGCGCTGGAGCCCGCCTGGACGGCGTTCCGGGAACAGGGCCCGCGAGTGACGCTGCGCGTCCGCTTCGACAACGGCCTCGTCCTGGACGGCTCATCCCAGGACGCCTTCGTCCCCGTCTGAGCCCGTGAACAACTCCTGGTAACGAGAGCGCAGTTCGGCCTTCTGGACCTTGCCCATCACGTTGCGCGGCAGCGCCTCGACCACGCGGACCGCGCGCGGGTGCTTGAAGCGGGCGAGGCCGGACGCGACGAAGGCGAGCAGGTCGGCCTCCCGCGGCCGGCGGCCGGGGGCCGGGACGACGACGGCGACGACCGTCTCGCCGAAGTCGGGGTGCGGGACGCCGATCACCGCGGACTCCAGGACCGTGGGATGGGCGTCGAGCAGTTCCTCGATCTCCTTCGGGTAGATGTTGTAGCCGCCCGAGATCACCAGGTCCTTGCCCCGGCCGACGATGCACAGGTACCCGTCCTCGTCGATGCGGCCGAGGTCACCGGTGATGAAGAAGCCGTCGGCGCGGAACTCGGACGCGGTCTTCTCCGGCATCTGCCAGTAGCCGCTGAAGACGTTGGGGCCGCGCACCTCGATGCTGCCGACCTCGCCGTCGGGCAGCGGCTCTCCGGTCCGGCCGTCCACGACCCTGAGCTCCGTGCCGGGCAGCGGCTTGCCGACGGTTCCGGGCTTGCGGGGGCCTTCGTAGGGGTTCGTGGTGTTCATCCCGGTCTCCGTCATCCCGTACCGCTCCAGGATGGCGTGGCCGGTGCGCGCCGCGAACGCCTCGTGGTCGCTCGCGAGCAGCGGGGCCGAGCCGGACACGAACAGTCGCATCGCGGCGCAGGTCCGCGGGGTCAGCCGGTCGTTCGCGGCCAGGCGCGTGTAGAAGGTGGGGACGCCCATGAGGACCGTGGCGCGGGGCAGCAGGTCCACGACCGCGTCGGCGTCGAACTTCGGCAGGAAGTACATCGAGGCGCCGGAGACGAGCGTCATGTTCGCGGCCACGAACAGGCCATGGACGTGGAAGATCGGCAGGGCGTGGACGAGGCGGTCCTGCCCGGTGAACCGCCAGGCGTCCAGCAGTGCACGGCAGTTGGAGGCCAGGTTCCCGTGGGTGAGCACGGCACCCTTGGAGCGTCCGGTGGTGCCCGATGTGTAGAGGATCGCCGCCGGGTCGTCCTCCGACACGTCCACGGCGGCGTCGTGTTCCGCGTCGGTCTCCAGGAGGCTGCCGTCCCCGGAGGTGCCGAGGGTCTCCAGGGCCAGGTCCGGCCCCGCACGCCGGGCGTGGTCGGCGCGCCGCTCCGGGGCACAGACCAGCACCCGCGGGCGGGCGTCACCGAGGAAGTAGTCCATCTCGGCTGCGGTGTAGGCGGTGTTGAGCGGCAGGAAGACACCTCCGACGCGCAGGGTCGCCAGGTACAGCGCGACGGCCTCCGGGGACTTGTCCACCTGCATGGCGACCCGGTCGCCGGGGGTGACGCCGTCGTGGACGAGCCGGGCGGCGATCCGGCGTACGGTCCGCGCCGTCTCGCCGTAGGTGATCGTCCGGCCGTCCGGGAGCTCGAAGAGCGTCCTGTCCGGCTGCCGCTCCGCCTGTTCGGCGTAGGACCGGTGAACGGGCGTCAGGGGGTGCGCCATCGGGTGGTGCCTCTCTCGTCTCTCGTCGTACGGGGCGGCGGGTGCGGTGCTTCCCGGGACAGCGTCCCGCAGCGGGCCGCCGAGGGCCACGGCGCCACGGCGCACGCGGGAGGAAGGGCGGTCCGGACGCCATCGCCCGCGGCGATGCCGGGTGGCCGCACGCACGACGGGGGCCCGGCCCTCCGGCCTGGCCCCCGCCCCTGTGCGCCCGCCCGCGTTACCGGCCCGCGGTGGGCCGACGGGCCAGCCGCTGCGCCTGGTCCACGTCCGTGATCAGCCGCAGCCGGTAGGTGTACGCGTAGTCCCGGTCGGCGAGCAGCTTGTACGCGTCGTGGGTGTGCGCGCCCCAGCTGTTGTCACCGCCGACGCCCATCTGCCGGTGGTTGACGCGCAGGATCACCTCGTCGCGCGGGGTCAGCTGGTAGTCGTGGCGGGCGCCGACGGACAGGTCCTCCGGGGTGTGGTGCGAGGCGTTGATCTCCAGGAGGCCGTCGCCCGCCACGAGGAGTCCGCGGCCGCGGCGGTCGGTCAGCGCCGCCCAGCGCACATCGGTCTTGTTGCCGTTCTCCTGCGGGCGGATGTACGGCGACCACTGTTCGCGCACGGTGCCGGACCAACGCCCCACGTCCGTACCGTCGTTGCGGTCCCAGTGGTTCTCCTCGGGGCCGCGGCCGTAGTAGTGGAGGTGCTCGAGGGAGCCGGGCAGCCGCAGCAGGGTGCCGACCTCGGGGAGGTAGGGGAGGTCCGCCGCGCCCGGGTGAAGGGTGTTGTCGACCTTGATCTCGCCGTTGCCGAAGACGGTGTACGTGGTGGTGTACGCGGACTCGGTGCTGGTGGGCAGGGTGCCCTCGACGGTGATCTCGACCGCCCGGTCGTCGGTGGCGCGCACCCTGACCCCGGTCACCTTGCGCCGTGCGCCCGCGTCCCGCCAGGTCTCGTTGCGGGTGTGCTGGCCGTTGCCGCGGTCGTTGTCGGTGGGGGCCCGCCAGTAGTTGGGGACCGCGCCCTCGACGAGCAGCCGGGTGCCGTCGTGCTCGAAGCCGGTGACGAGCCCGGTCGCCTTGTCGACGACGACCTTCAGCCCCTTCCCGGTGACGGTGACGGTCTCCTTCCCGTCCTCGTACGCCAGCGTCGGCACGTCCGCCAGCGGGACGGGCCGGACCGCGGGGCTCTTGACGTCGAGCGGCAGCTGGATGCGCGCCACCTCGAAGCCGGGCTCGGCCCACGGGGTGCGTTCGCGGGTGGTGAAGGAGAGCTGGAGGAAGTACTCGCTGCCGGGCTCCGGGTTCCGGGGCAGCTTCACGGGCAGCGTGATGTCCTTGCTGCTGAGCGGCGGCACGTCGAGGTCGCCCCGGGGAATCGTGCCGCGGGACGTCACGTGTCCGTCGACGGCGAGTTCCCACGCGCCGTTCCAGGCGCGGAGGTCGGTGAAGAGGTTCTCGTTCGTGAGGGTGACCGCGCCGGGGGCGGCGCCGTCCTTCCGCCGCGCCGTGACCGTCTGGTAGATCCGCTTGACCTCGGCCGCCTTGCCGGTGAGTCCGCGGTCGGGCAGCACGATGCCGTCGCCGCTGAAGGCGCCGTCGTTGGGGTTGTCGCCCCAGTCCCCGCCGTAGGCCGCGAAGGTCTTCGTCGTGGGCTTGCGCGCCGTGTGCCCGACGGTGCGCGCGTCGAACCAGAAGCGGACCCCGTCGCCGTCCGGGCCCCGGCCGTCGTCGGCGAGTTCGGCGGCGCTCAGGGCGCGGGCGTAGACCCGTGCGCGCCGGATCGTGCCGCTGAACTCCCGGGTGGGGTTGTCGACCTCGCCGGCGATCGACAGGGGCGCGGTGTTGGGCGTCGGCACCTGTGTGGTGGCCTTGGTGCCCTTGACCTCGCCGTCCACGGACAGCGTGAGGGTGCCGGCGTCCGCGTCGAAGACGCCCGCGACATGGTGCTCGGTGCCGGTCCAGCCCTCGTCCGGGACCGGCCAGGACGCGGTGATCCACTGGCCGTCCGCGTGGATGAAGAACTCGAGGTTCTTGCCGGACTGCTTGAGCGCGTAGTGGGTGTCGCCCTTCATGAGCAGCGGCTGGTCGTAGCCCCGTACGTGCGGGGTCACCCAGGCCTCCAGGGTGAGGGAGCCGCGCAGGTCGAGCCGGTCGTCACGGCCGAAGACGGTCGCGCCGCTCACGCCCTTGTCGCGGCTGAAGGACCCGGAGGGGTTGATGACCTCGCCCTCGAGGCCGACGGGTCCGGTCTCGGTCAGCAGGTGCCGCTCGGGCGTGGGCCAGTTGAGCGCCTGGTCGACGAAGTCCCAGATCCAGCCGCCCTGGAGGACGTCGTGGCGGCGGACGACGTCCCAGTACTCCTTGAAGTTGCCGGTCGAGTTCCCCATCGAGTGGGCGTACTCGACCATGACGTAGGGGCGCGTGTCGCCGGTGTCCTCGGCCCGCGCCTCGACCGCGGTCGGCGACTCGTACATCTTGGAGCGGATGTCGCTCACGCCCGGCCGGTCGTCGCCCTCGTAGTGGATGACGCGGGTCGTGTCGTAGCCGCGGATCCAGTCGTGCATGGCCTCGAAGGAGGAGCCGCCGCCCGCTTCGTTGCCGAGCGACCAGATGACGGCGCAGGCGTGGTTCTTGTCGCGGTGCACCATGTTCTGCGCGCGGTCCACGCACACCTTGGTCCACTCGGGGTCGCTGCCGGGGTACGTGCCGTTGATGCCGTGGGTCTCGAGGTTGGTCTCGCCCACGAGGTAGAGGCCGTACTCGTCGGCGAGTTCGAGCCAGAGCGGGTTGTTGGGATAGTGGGACGTGCGGACGGAGTTGATGTTCAGCCGCTTGATGAGCCTGATGTCCTCGACGAGGTCGGCGCGCGTGAGGGCCGAGCCGTGGTCGGGGTGCATCTCGTGGCGGTTGGTGCCGCGCAGCGAGACGGGCCGGCCGTTGATCCGCATCAGCCCGTCCACGAGAGCGAACTCGCGCAGGCCGATGCGGTGCGAGAGCGTCTCGACGACCTTCCCCGAGGCGTCGCGCAGTCGGAGCACCGCGGTGTACAGGTAGGGGTCCTCGGCGGACCACAGGCGGGGCCGTGGCACGGACTTGACGCCCTTCACCGTCACCTCGGCGCCGGTGAGGGCGGCGGCCTCGGTCAGCGGCCGCGACCAGACGGCGTGTCCGCCGGCGTCGTACAGCTGGGTCTCGACGGTGTACGACGCCCCGTCGGCCTCGCCCGCGTAGTCGTGCACGTGCGCCGTCACCGACAGGTCCGCCGTCGTGTGGCCGTCGCCGAGCGGGGTCTCGATCTTGAAGTCCCGCAGGTGGACCGTGGGCGTCGAGAAGAGGTACACGGACCGGAAGATGCCGCTCAGCCGGATCATGTCCTGGTCCTGCAGCCAGTCGCCGTCGGAGTAGCGGTAGACCTCGACGGCGACGTGGTTGGTGCCGTCCTTCAGGTACGGGGTGATGTCGTACTCCGCGGGGGTGTACGAGTCCTCGTGGTACCCGGCCAGTTGACCGTTGATCCACACGTAGTGCGCCGCCTTGACCCCCTCGAAGTGCAGGAAGGTCCGCCGCCCGCGCCAGCCGCGCGGCACGGTGAACGTGCGCCGGTACTGGCCGACCGGGTTGTACCGGGTCGGTGCGGCGGGCGGCTGGGCCTCCTCACCGAGGCCGTTGGCACCCCACCAGGGGTAGGTGATGTTGACGTAGATGGGA
>NZ_WWIA01000839.1 GCF_009870065.1 Streptomyces sp. SID5785
AGCGCGAGGACCGCCGCGAGTGCCTCACGGACCGCCGCCTGGTCGTCCGCCACGATCACGCGCAACCGCTGCTGCTGCTCGGTCTGTTCACTCATCGGGGATCACTGCCTCCACCTGCCAGCCACCTGCGTCCGGTCCCTCGGCGACCGGCCCGGCGGTGAGCGTGCCGCCCAGCAGAGCGACCCGCTCACGCATGCCGATCAGGCCCATTCCGCTGCCGAGGCCTGCGCTCACCTTACGGGTGGCCGGGCTGTTGCGGACCGTCAGTCGCGTCTGCGCCCCGGCGAACCCGAGTTCCACGGTGACGCGTCCGCCGGGTGCGTGCCGGCCGGCGTTGGTCAGGGCCTCCTGCGCGATCCGCAGCAGGTTCTGCGTGTGCCGCGCCGGCAGCTGACGCACCGTGCCGGTGACGCGCGGGCCGTCGTGGTGCCCGGACGACTCCATCATCGCGGTCAGGGTCTCCACCAGCGGCAGGGCGTCCTCCCGCAGAGCGCGCACCGTCCACTGGGCCTGCTCGAGGCTCTTCCTGACCAGGCCGTGCGCCGTGCGGTTCGCCGCCCGGGCCTTGTCCAGGTCACCGGTCTCCAGGAGCGCGTCGGCCAGTTCGAGCTGCATGTTGATCCCGGCCAGCGAGTGCGCCAGGACGTCGTGCACGTCGCGGGCGATCCGGCTGCGCTCGCTCAGCACGGCCGCCCTGGCCTCCGCCCGCGCGGCCCGCTCCGTGGAGGCGGCCGCCTCCACCACCGCTTCCAGGGCTTGCTGCCTGCTGCGGCTCAGGATTCCGGCCACCACCGGGAGACCGGTGCTCAGGCCCAGGCCCCAGGGCAGTTCCGGATGCCCCGAGCCGATCCCGAAGTACAGCACCGCCGCGCACAGCACACTGCTCGCGACCGCGAGCGGGAGCGACCACCGCAGGGGGAACCGGTAGCCGCTGTGGCCGACGAGGAAGAACGCGAACAGGTAGCTGGATCCCTCGCGGCTGACGCCGATCAGTGCGGCCGCCGCGACGATGCCGACCGCGATCCCCGCGAGGACCGTCCGCGGGGACAGCCGGCCCGGGGGCAGCTGGCGGGCCAGCAGCGCCGCCGAGCACACCACGAGCAGCGCCGCCACGAGCAGCCCGCGACCGCTCACACCCAGTGGCCGGACCGTCACGAACCCGAGGGCGATCACCGCCAGGGTGACAGCGCCGTGCGTCCTGGGGTCCCCCCGCGTCACCGCCAGGCGCTCCGCCCTCGGGGAGGGCTCCGGTTCCGGGCGAGTCTCGGGCGCTGTCACGGCGCGACGATAGCTCACTGTCAGGCACCGCGGCGGACGCTCAGTGCGGGGCCGGCCACGGCCGCCTCCTGGCCCCGGTCCACCATCCGGCTGCGCAGGTAGATGGTGGCGAGTCGCGTGACGACCTCCGTGAGCGCCATCAGGACGAACGCGGCGACCCACGCCTGGTCGCTCGTGATGTGGTGCGTCACGCTGAACCGGGCCACGTGGGAGGCCCCTCCGTGCTCCGTCCACAGCTGGAAGCCCATCCGCGCTCCCATGCCGACCACCCACAGGGTCGCCGAGACCGCGCCGGCCTTGATCAGGAGGTGCTTCCCCGACACCCGGATGCGGGTGTAGACGCCGCCCGCGATGCCGAGAACGGCGCCGACCGCCACCAGCGACCCGATGAGCACGAGGTCGTTCCCGCCGGTCGGGACGGAGTCGAGGTACTGGCTGGCCACGAAGGCCACGATCCCGAGCGGGATGAGGAACGTCTTGAGGTCCAGGCGCCCCTCCCGCAGCTGCCGGAAGACAACCAGGAGGAGCGCGATGTCGGTGATCCACTCAGTCGAAGTCATGACCCCAGACTGCTCCGGCGCGGATCTCTCGGCGTGGACCCACAGGTGGACCTCCGGGTGGACATCCACCCCCACCCCTCAACCCACCCGCCCGGCGGCGCGGGTCCGGCCGGGGCGACGGGTGCCGAACTCGCTCGTCCCCCTGCGTCACCTACTCGCCGACAGCACCGTCGATCGCTTCGCGCAGCAGGTCGGCATGGCCGTTGTGCCGGGCGTACTCCTCGATCATGTGCGTCAGGACGTAGCGCAGGGAGATCGTCACGCCGCCGCGCTCCACGGTGTCGTCCAGGGACGCGAAGGACGACACGACCGCGCGCGACCGGGCACACTCCTCCTCCCACGCCGCGAACGCCTCGTCCGCATCGGCGTCCTCGACGCGGAACTCCGCGTCCCTGCCGCCCGCCGCACCACCCCAGAGCGGCTCGACGTCCTCGCCGTCCAGAGCGAACCGGAACCAACTGCGCTCGATGGACGCCGCATGGCGCACGAGGCCCAGCAGCGTGAGTGCCGAGGTGGGGACCGCCCGGCGTCTCAGCTGCTCACCGGTCGTCCCACGGCACTTCATCGCGAGAGTGGCCCGCTGGTAGTCGAGGAACGACGTGAGTGACGTACGGTCGTCGGCGGCCATCGAGGGGTGTACACGCTGGTCATCATCCACCGGCCCGATGATGGCAAGGGCACACTCCAGACACCACCCGGGCGACGAGGCCGAACTCCCGGACGCCGCACCGCTCGCACGCCACGAGGAAGGTAGAGCCGCCATGATCCTCCCGAAGATCCGTGACCCGCGCTTCATCACGATCCGCCGGGGCGGCACCCTCACGGACCCCGATCACCACCTCCTCGCGCTGTGGGCGGCGGCCTGCGCGGAACACGTCCTCCCCTGCTTCGAGGCGGCCAGGCCCGACGATCCGCGCCCCCGCGAGGCCATCGAGCACGCCCGTGCCTGGGCGAGCGGCGACGTACGGATGATGCAGGCCCGTGCGGCAGGCGGCCACGCCATGGGCGCCGCCCGGGACCTGCGCGGGGCGGCACGGCACGCCGCGTACGCCGCCGGCCAGGCCGCCGTTGTCGCACACGTCGCCGCACACGAACTCGGGGCGGCCGCCTACGCGATCAAGGCCGCGCGCGCCGCAGCCCCCGAAGCCGAGAGCGTCGCCGCCGGTCGACGCGAGTGCCGATGGCAGCGAGACCGACTCCCGGAAGCGATTCGCGACCTCGTCCTGGACGACCAGCGCCTGAGGAACGACATCTGCTGGTCGGTCTTCACATGCTGACCACGGATCGGGCTCCTCGCGGCGGGCGAGGGAGGCCGCTTCACCACACCTGACGGCCCCTCGGGCGGACGCGGAGCCACGGCCCGAAGTGACCCGCACCCGCCACCCCGCGCCGTCCCACCGCGGCCCCTCCAGAGCCTTGCGGTCCACGCGCTGATCTGGCACTTCACCCTCCTCAGGCTTAGGCTCGGCAGCCACCGGAGGGGGCAGAATTGGACCGGACCGTGGTCACCATCGACGATGTACTGACGCTCTTGGACGGGCTCTTCGCAGCGGACTCGGAGGACGGCGTTCTGGCAACAGGCGACGGCGCCGACTTCTGGGACGGCTTCTACAGCGACCGCGCTCGGTCGGTCCCGTTCTTCGTGTCGAAGCCGGACGAGAACCTGGCCTCCTGTCTCGACCGAGGCCTGATCCCTCCTGGCCGCGCCCTCGACCTGGGATGCGGCCCCGGCCGCAACGCCCTCCACCTCGCGGCGCGCGGCTTCGAGGTGGACGCCGTCGACCTCTCCCCGGTCGCCGTCGCGTGGGGCGAGGAACGAGCGCAGGAGGCCGGAGCGGCCGTCCGCTTCCTGTGCGGTGACGCATTCGCGCTCTCCGCAGCCGAGTTGAGTGGCCCGTACGGACTCGTCGTCGACTCGGGGTGCTTCCACCATCTGCCGCCGCACCGCCGGGTCACCTACCTCGCCTTCCTCGAGCGGGTCCTCGCCCCCGACGGCCACCTGGTCCTCACCACCTTCGCCGCGGGCGAGGGCGGCATGGGCTGCGCAGCCACGGACGCGGACCTCTACCGGCAGCGGGACCTTCAGGGCGGCCTCGCCTACACCCCGGAGTCGCTGCGCCGGATCTTCTCCGACCTGGAGGAGGTGGAACTGCGGCGCATGCGGGAACAGCCCGCGACGTCACCGCTGTTCGGCGTGCCGTTCCTGTGGACCGCGTTGTTCCGCCGAGGCGTGAGCACCACGGGCGGTTCCTCGCTGCTCACCTCTCCTGAGGCGTAGCGCCGCGACGCGAGGCCAACCGGTCGACGAGACGGGCCTGCACCCCGCTCCACTCGGATCGCACGACGGAGTACATGGCGGAGTCGCGCAGTCGTCCTTCCTCGCCCGGCACCCAGGACATGGACCAGTTGCGGAGCACGCCCTCGAAGGTCGCGCCGAGATTCTCGATCGCCTTGCGCGATCGCTTGTTGCGGGCATCGGTCTTGAGGTCGACCCTGGCCACGCCGAGGCGTGCGAAGGCGTGCCGCATGAGCAGCATCTTGGCTTCGGTGTTGATGCCGCATCCCTGCGCGGACGCGCCGAGCCAGGTGAAGCCGATCTCGACGGCGCGCAGCGCGTCGCCGCCCGGATAGTGGCGCGGATCCCAGTACGCCGTGCAGCCGACGGCGCGGCCGTCGGTCCGGCGGATCTGTGCGAAGGGAACAAGCCCGTGCGCCATGCGACCGAACTGGGCCTCCACGTAGCCGGGACCTGCGCGGCTCGTGGAACGAGAGTGAAGTCGTAGCTGCTGCGGTCCTCCTCCGCCGCTCGCGCGAGATCCTCGGCATGGTCGAGGGAGAGCGCTTCGAGCCGGACCAGGGAACCGGTGAGCGTCGGCACGTCGAACCAGGGACGCGGTCGCACGGGATGCCACTCCTCATCGTTCCTGGCGTCGGCACCTTGCGATGGTGCTGGTGCAGGTTGCCGGACCGTCACAGGGCCAGGTCCCTCGAGGTCCTCTGGATGAACCCATCGATCCTGACCACCCGCGAGCGGAGCCGTCAATCGGGTTTGCACCGCCAGGGCTCCCGCCCTGCCGGACACGCAAGGGGTGCGCCCGACCGCATTCCGTGACGGTTCCGTTCCGGTGGGCCGGGACGCCGGGGCCCCGTCAGACACCGAGTCGGCTCCTGGCCGGTCGTGATGTTTGAATGACCTGTCGGTCCGACTGAGCAAGGAGAACACAGTGCCCCTGGTGTCCGTCGTGATGCCCGTCTACAACTCAGCGGCGACGCTCGGCCCGGCCGTGCGGTCCGTGCTCACGCAGACCCACGGCGACCTCGAGCTGCTGGTCACCGACGACCAGTCGTCCGACGAGTCCATGGACCTGCTGACCGAGTTCGCCCGGAACGACGAGCGGGTCCTGCCGCAGCGGGCACCCGAGCGCGGCGGCGCCGGCAAGGCGCGCAATCTCGCGATCGAACGCGCCAAGGGCGACTACATCGCCTTCCTCGACAGCGACGACATGTGGCTGCCGGAGAAGACGGAGCGGCAGCTCGCCTTCGCCGCGGAAGGCAGTGCGCCCCTCACCTTCACGTCGTACTTCAAGATGGACGCCGACTACGCCGGGGAGAGCGTCGACTTCGTCCCGAACGGTCGGGTGATCCAGGCCCGGGAGCACGTGGACTACCGCGCCATGCTGGTCCGCGACTACATCGGCGCGCTCACCGCGATGTACGACCGCAACGCGCTCGGCACACGGCTCATGCCCGAGATGCGCAAGCGGCAGGACTACGCCCTGTGGCTCTCGATCATGCGGGACGGCGCCGATGCCAGGGGCCTGTCCGAGCCGCTCGCGGTATACCGGGCCCACCAGGCAGGCTCGCTGTCCTCGAACAAGCTCTCCCTCGTCCAGTACAACTGGCAGCTGTACCGCGAGCACGAGCACCTCTCCGTGCCGCGCGCCGGGCGGGCACTGGCCGGCGCGGTGTGGCAGTCCCTGCGCAACTCCCGGATCTGAGCGCGGCGGCGCGCTAGCCCCCTTCACGCCCCAGCCGGCGGGCGAGGTCGAGCAGGTCGTCCAGGTGCAGCACGCGGCCGTCGAAGCCGGGCAGCGGCACATGGAGCGGCTCGGTCCAGCGGGCGGGGACGGCCTCGATTCCGTAGTACGCCCCCGCGAGGCCTCCGGTGACGGCGGCGACCGTGTCCGTGTCGCCACCGAGTTCGATCGCGGCACGTACGGCGTCCTCGAAGCCGGTGGTCGTGCGGAGGGCCCACACCGCGGAGCCCAGGCAGGGCCAGACGGCGCCGTTGAACTCGGTCGCCTGCTCGGGGTGCCAGTCGGGCGCGAGGACGGTGGCGTAGCGGTCGCGGTGGTCGGCGTGGACCTCCGCCAGGATCGCCGGGAGCGCCGCGACCGGGTCGCCGCCCTCGAGCGTGACGCGGACGAGTTCGTGGAAGATCGCGGTGCCTTCCCAGGCCGTGGGGTCACCGTGCGTGAGAGCGGCAATGCGGCGGGCCGCCTCCATCGTGGCCGCCCGCCCGGCGGTGGCGCAGTGGACCGCGGAGGTCGACGCCCGCATCAGGGAGCCGTTGCCGGCCGCCCGCTCGTTGATCCGGAAGTGGGTCGTGGCGGCGAGGTCCCAGGGCATGCCGTTCGTGAGGACGTCCTCGGTCTGCAGACCGATGTCCTTCGGCTCCGCCGCCGCCCACCGCTGGAAGCGGGCGAAGACGTCCGGCAGGTCCAGCCCGCCGCGCTCCAGCAGCGACTCGGCGACCAGGACGGCCATCTGCGTGTCGTCGGTCGCCTCACCGGGGTCCCAGCCTCCGCCGCCGCACATCTCGCCACCGGCACCGGGCACGGGAAACCGTGCGGAGAACGCCCCTTGGGGACCGAACTCGAAGGGACCGCCCAGCGCGTCCCCCACGGCCGAGCCGACGACGGCACCGGCGACGCGGTCGGCCCGCCCGATCCACTCGCCGCCCGGCTCGGCCTGCTCGGCCTGCTCGGCCTGCTCGGCCGGGTCGACGTGCCCGCTCCGCTCGACGTGCTCGCTCCGCTTCATCGGCGCAGGCTATCCGCGCACACAGGTCCGTCGACACACGCCGTGTCGCGTCCGGCGACAAGCCCGCGAGCCGGCGCTGCCGTCGCCCGATCCAAAACCCGGCGCCAGAACGGCGGGCGCACTGCAAAACTGTCCCGATGATCGCCATACCTCCCGCCGCACGCGACTCCTTGAACGGGCTGGCGTTCGGCGACGCCTTCGGGGACCGATGGTTCGGCATCCTGCGCCGGGACGGCTCGGCAGCCCTCGACGCCCGGACCCTGCCCGCGGAGCCGCTGTGGCGGTGGAGCGACGACACCGCCCAGGCGGTCGTCCTGGTCGAGGAACTCGCCGAGGGTGACGGAGCCGTCGACCAGGACCGGCTCGCCCAACGCCTCGCGACGGCCTACGTGGACGACACCCACCGTGGCTACGGTGCCTCGATGCACGACGTGCTGCGCCGGATCCACGCGGGCGCGCCCTGGCGGGAGGTGGTCGCCGGCCAGTTCGAGGGCCAGGGCTCATGGGGCAACGGCGCCGCCATGCGCGCCGCCCCGCTCGGCGCATGGCACGCCGGCGACCTCGACATGGCTGCGGAGCAGGCCGCCCTCCAGGGCGCGGTCTCGCACCATCATCCGGAGGCGGTCACGGCGGCGGTGGCCGTGGCCGTCGCCGCCGCTCTGGCCACGCGAAGCAGAGGTGAGGACGCCCCGTCCGGAGCGGACTTCCTCCAACAGGTCGCCGACCGACTCCCCGTCAGCGACGTCCGGTCGGGGCTGCGGGTCGCCGCCCGCATGCCGGCACACACCTCTGTGCGCCACGCCGCGCAGGTCCTGGGCTCCGGCTACCGGATGTCGGGCCCCGACACCGTCCCCTACGCGCTGTGGTGCGCGGCATCGCATCTGGACGACCTGCACGAGGGCCTGTGGTGCACCGTCGCCGGACGCGGCGACATCGACACCACGTGCGCCATCGCGGGCGGCGTGATCGCCGCGCGCACGGGCGTCGCCGCGCTGCCCCCGGCATGGCATACGGCCCGCGAGCCACTGCCGCCGTTCGTGACGGAGTAGGAGCGAGCGCAGGAGGCCCGGGCCCGCCGCTGCACGCGCCGGGTCAGGGCGCCGGTCGGGGATCACGCCGGCCGCGTTGCAGAAGACGGGCCTCTGCCAGAACCGCGGCGTCGATCTGCGCCGGTGTTCTCCCCCCGTACTCGACGAGGTCGTACTCATCGTCGAGTACGGCCAGTGCTTCCGCCAGGGGCAGTGCGTGCCCGAAGCGCTGGTGCGTGCGGAACGCCAGCTCGCGCGGCGTCAGCCCGTCGGCCAGTGCGCGGGCGGCCAGTGCCCGGACCGCAGCCTCCTGACCGGC
>NZ_WWIA01000840.1 GCF_009870065.1 Streptomyces sp. SID5785
CTGTACCACTGGGACCTGCCGCAGGAGCTGGAGAACGCGGGCGGCTGGCCGGAGCGGGACACCGCCTACCGGTTCGCCGAGTACGCCGGGCTGGTCGGCGAGGCGCTCGGGGACCGCGTCGAGAGCTGGGTGACGCTCAACGAGCCCTGGTGCAGCGCCTTCCTCGGCTACAGCTCGGGGGTGCACGCCCCGGGCCGCACCGATCCGGCGGCCGCCCTTCGCGCCGCCCACCACCTCAACCTCGGGCACGGTCTGGCCACCTCGGCGCTGCGCTCGGTCCTGCCGGCCCGCGCGAACGTCGGGATCAGCCTGAATCCCAGCGTGGTCCGGGCGCTCACCGACTCCCCCGCGGACCTGGACGCCCAGCGGCGGATCGACGCGCTCGCGAATCGCGTCTTCACCGGGCCGCTCCTGAAGGGCGCCTACCCGCAGGACCTGATCGCCGACACCGCGCGCCTGACGGACTGGTCCTTCGTGCAGGACGGGGACACCGCCGCCATCCATCACCCCCTCGACTTCATCGGTCTGAACTACTACACACCGGCCGTCGTCTCCGGCCCCCGCGGTGACCTGGACGGCCCGAGGCTCGACGGTCACGGCGCCAGTGACCACTCGCCCTGGCCGGCCGCGGACGACATCGTCTTCCACCACGCACCCGGTGAGCTGACCGCGATGAACTGGCCGGTGGATCCGACCGGTCTCACGGACCTTCTCCTTGATTACACCGCTCAGGCCCCCGGGGTTCCGCTCTACGTGACGGAGAACGGCGCCGCCTACGAGGACACCGTCGGCGCCGACGGCACCGTCCACGACCCCGACCGCATCCGCTACCTGCACGCGCACCTGGGCGCCGTGCACGACGCCCTGCGCGAGGGCGCCGACGTCCGCGGCTACTTCCTGTGGTCCCTGCTCGACAACTTCGAATGGGCCTACGGGTACAGCAAGCGCTTCGGCGCGGTCTACGTCGACTACGCGACGCAGGCCCGCATCCCCAAGTCCAGCGCGTCCTGGTACTCCCAGGTCGCCCGCCGCGGGGGGCTGCCCGGGCTCGACGACTGATCCGGGCAGACCACGGTCCGGCCCGCGGGCCGGACGGGCCGGTGCGCGCTCCGATGGCGGAGTCGCGCACCGGCCCATACTTTCTCCCGTATGACCGAAAGATCCCCTCTGGTCGCCGCAGAGAAGCCCTGAGCGGCGCATGGGCGTACTCAAGGACCATCCGGAACTCGTCCTGTTCGCGAGTCTCGCGCTCGGCTACCTCGTCGGGAAGCTGCGTGTCGGACCGCTGACCCTGGGCGGCATCTGCGGGACGCTGATCGTCTCGCTGCTCCTGGGCGCCTGGACCAAGGCCCAGGTGTCCGACGACGTGAAGACGGTGTTCTTCGCGCTGTTCATCTTCGCCCTCGGCTACATGGCGGGGCCCCAGTTCTTCCGCAACCTCAACAAGAAGTCGCTGCGCTTCTTCGTGCTGTGCGGGATCGAGCTGGCCAGCGTCCTCGGCATCGCGTTCGGCCTCGCCAAGTGGTTCGACCTCGACGTCGGCACCGCCTCCGGCATCCTGGCCGGCGCCGCCACCGAGTCCGCGGTCGTCGGCACCGCCACCGAGTCCATCGGCAAGCTGAGCGGGCTCACCTCCGCCCAGATCAGCGAGTACCAGGGCAACGTGGCGACCGCGTACACCGTCTGCTACCTCTTCGGCCTGATCACCATCGTGCTCTACACCAGCCAGATCATGCCGATGATGATGCGCATCAACCTGCGCGACGCCGCCCGTGACCTGTGGGAACGCACCCGCAGCAAGGGCAGCCTCGAGGCGGACGAGCGGCCGGCCCTGCCGGGCACGGTCGGGCGCACCTATCTGGTGACGACCGCCGACGGGCGGACCGTGGGCAGCCTGGAGTCCGCGCTCGAGGAGCGGATCACCGTGGAGTCGGTCAAGCGCGGCAGCAGGCTCCTCACCCCGACGCCCGATCTCGAGCTGACCCTGTCCGACCTGGTGCTCGTGGTCGGACGGCGGGCGAACACGATCGAGGCGGGCCGGCTCATCGGCCCGGAGACGCCGGGCGTGCCGGGCCTCGACTCGCCGCTGGCCACCCGGCAGGTGTCGGTCACGGACAAGTCCAACGACGGCAAGACCATCGACCGGATCCAGGCGGAGAACCCCGAGTTCCTGACCGACGGCGTGTACATCACGGACGTCACGCGCAACGACCAGGACCTGCCCGCCACCGGGGACACCGTCGTGCACCGCGGCGACGTGCTCACCCTGGTCGGTGCCCGCTCGGGCCTGACCAAGCTGGTCGCCCGGCTCGGCTCCGTGGTGAAGAACGACGCCACCGACTTCATCTACCTCGGGCTCGGCATCGCGGCCGGTTCGCTGCTCGGGCAGGTCGTCGTCAAGTTCGGCGACGTGCCGATGTCGCTGGGCACCGGCGGCGGCTGCCTCATCTCCGGGCTGCTCTTCGGCTGGTTCCGCTCGCGGTCGCAGACCTTCGGCGCCTTCCCGCCGCAGGCCGCCACGACCATCAAGGACATGGGCCTCGCGGTGTTCATCGCCTGCACGGGCCTGGTCTCGGGGCCGCAGGCCTGGCCGCTCCTGAAGGAGTACGGCGCGCTGCTGCCGTTCGCCGGGATCGCGATGGTGCTGATCCCCGCGACGATCTCCCTCTTCGTCGGACTCAAGCTCCTCAGGATCGAGAAGCCGCTCCTGATCGGCGCGATCGCGGGCCAGCAGTGCTCCACCCCCGCGATCACCGCGGTCACCCAGGTGGCCCAGTCGTCGGTCCCGATGCTCGGCTACACGATCACGTACGCCCTCTCGAACTTCCTGCTGCCGCTGACGGGCCCGGTGCTCGTCGGTGTCCTGGGCCACTGAGGGACGGCCGGACGCGTCCGGAGCAGCCCAGGCAAGGCCCCCGTACGGCCCCACGTAAGGATGACACCGTGCCCAAGACGACGCTCACCCGCGAACAGATCCAGCAGTACGCGCAGTTGTCGCCGTTCGAGCTGAAGAACGTCTTCATCGAGCTCGCGGAGCGGGTCCAGGAGGATCTGCCCGGGCAGAAGGGCAAGTCGAGCGTCCAGATGCTCAACGCGGGTCGCGGCAACCCGAACTGGACGGCGACCGGACCGCGGGAGGCCTTCTACGCGCTCGGCTACTTCTCCCTGGAGGAGTCCCGGCGGGTGTGGACGGCCGACAACCTGGGCGGGATGCCCGAGCTCGCCGGGTCCTACGAGCGCTTCGACACGTTCGTGCGGCGCCACCCGGACCTGCCCGGCATCGAACTGCTGGCGCAGTGTGTGCAATTGGGCATCCAGCGGTTCGGCTTCGACAAGGACGCGTTCGTGCACGAGCTGACCGACAGCTCGGTCGGCGACACCTACCCGGTGCCGGACCGCATCCTGCACCACACCCAGGAGATCGTGCGCGGGTACGTCGCGCGGGAGATGTTCGACGGTGCGCCGCCGCCCGGGGACTTCTCGTACTTCGCGACGGAGGGCGGCACAGCCGCCATGTGCTACATCTTCGACTCGCTGATGAAGAACGGGATCCTGCACAAGGGCGACAGGATCGCGCTCATGGTGCCGGTGTTCACGCCGTACATCGAGATCCCCGAGCTCGACACCTACGAGTTCGACGTGACCTACGTCGAGGCCAGCCTGTTCGCCGAGGCGGGGGTGCGCGAGTGGCGCTACCCGCCGGAGGAGGTCGCCAAGCTCGAGGACCCGGCGATCAAGCTCGTGTGCCTGGTCAACCCGTCCAACCCGCCGTCCCTGGCTCTGTCGCAGCGCGTCGCGGACCAGATCAAGGACATCGTGGCGACGAAGAACCCGAATCTCCTCATCGTCACCGACGACGTGTACGGGACGTTCGTGGAGGGCTTCCGGTCCGTCGCGGCGGACCTGCCGCGCAACACGCTGCTGGTCTACTCGTACTCCAAGCACTACGGCTGCACCGGATGGCGGCTCGGCGTCATCGGGCTGCACGACGACAACGTGATCGACGAGATGATCGCCGCCCTGCCCGCCGGGGAGAAGGCGCGCCTCGCCAAGCGGTACGGGACGCTGACGCTGGAGCCGGAGAAGATCCGGTTCATCGACCGGCTGGTCGCCGACTCGCGCCAGGTCGCGCTCAACCACACGGCGGGCCTGTCGCTGCCCCAGCAGGTCATGCTGAGCCTGTTCTCCCTGTTCGACCTGCTGGAGGAGGGCCAGGCGTACAAGGAGCGGATCCGCGGGATCGTCCGGCAGCGGCTCGAACTGCTTCTGGAGGGCGCCCGGATGAAGATCGCCGACGACGCCCACCGGGCCGGCTACTACATCGAACTGGACCTGATGGCGCAGGCGGAGCTGGAGCACGGCAAGGACTTCGCGGCGTATCTGGAGCGGAGCTACGAGCCGATCGACCCGCTGTTCCGGCTGGCCGCGCAGACGGGTGTGGTGCTTCTCAACGGCGGTGGCTTCGAGGGCCCCCAGTGGTCGGTGCGGGTCTCGCTCGCGAACCTGGACGACCTGGACTATCTGAAGATCGGCCACCATCTGCGCGCGATCTTCGACGACTACGCGGAGGAGTGGCGCGCGAGCCGCGGCTGAGACGGCAGGAGCCCCGGCCGGGTGGGGGGTCGGTTCCGGCCGGGGCTCGTTCCCCCGTGGGTGTTGGTTCTGGGTGATGGTTCTGGGTGATGGTTCCGGGTGGCGGTTCGGCGCGTCGGCGGACGGCCCGGTCAGTCGAAGGCGACGAAGGCCTTCTGGAAGGCGTTCGCGGACTGCTCGATCGAACTGCACGTCGGCTGGGCCGAGTTCGAGGCGCCGCCCTCGCACTGCTTGTCGCGGGTCGCGGACCACATCGACAGGCCGCCCAGGCCCTTCTCCTCGGCGAACGAGACCAGCTGCGTGGCGTCCTCGACCGTGAAGACCTCGGACGCGACGTCGTTGACGCCGATCATCGGGGTGATCGCGACGGCCTTCCAGGCGGCCGCGTCGGACAGCCCGAGCGCGGACTTGATCTGGGCCTGGGTCGCGGTGGCGGCCTGCTCGGCGTAGTCGCCCATGTCGCCGCTGTAGGAGGCCCCGTAGTCCATCGCCATGATGTTGACGAGGTCGGCGGAGACGCCGTTGTCCTTGGCGTTCTTCAGGAAGTTCACACCGTCCGAGGTGAGGCCCTCGGGCATGACCGGCAGCGTGAAGGACACGTTGAGGTCCGGGTTGTTCTTCTGGAGTGTCGCGATGGCCTCGGCGCGCTTGGTGTTGGCGGCCGTGTCGGGCAGCGCGCCGCCCTCGATATCGAAGTCGACCTTGGTGAGGTCGAACTGGTCGATGACCTTCTGGTAGGCGGCGGCGAGGTCGCCCGCGGAGGAGCAGGCGAGGGCGAGTTCGGTGCCGGAGGCGCCGCCGAACGAGACGCGGACGTCGCCGCCCGCGGAGCGCAGGTCGCCGATCTGCGCGGCGACCTCGTCGCTGCCGAGGTCGGTCACGCCGCCCCACTTCGGGGAGCAGGAGCCGCCGGAGGTGACGAAGGCGAGGTTGTACTCCTTGACGCCGGACGCCTTGGACGAGCCCACCAGGTCGAACTTGGGGTACAGCGACGTGTCGACGTACGGCGCGAAGCCGGCGCCCGCCGCGGTGCCGGAGCCCGAGCCGCTGCTGCCGCTCGGGGACGGCTTCGAGGTCGCCGTCTCGGACGCGGACGGGGAGGCGGGCGCGGAGGCGGATCCGGTCGGGTCCGGGCTCGGGGCCGTGGAACCGGTCGGGCGGCCGGACGGCTCGGGGGTCGCGCCGTCGTCCACCGAGCACGTGGCGTCGTCGATGAGACAGGACGTGGGGGCGGCGTCGCCGGTGACGACGAAGCCGACCGTGACGGACTTCCCGGGGGCGAGGCCCTGCTTGTCCCAGGCGGCGGGCGTCACGGTGACGTGCCGCCCGGAGACCTTCGACTCCGCGTTCCACAGCGAGCCCAGCTCGGTGCCGGCCGGCAGGTCGAACTCGAGCGTCCAGTCGGACTGCGCCGTGTCGGTGCTGTTCGTGACGACGTACTGGCCGGTGTAGCCGCCTTCCCAGCTGCTGGTCTTCGTGAAGGAGGCGCCCACCGAGGCGGCCGACGCGCTGGAGGCGAAGAGGAAGGCGCCGCCGCCCACGACGGCCGCGGCGACGACGCCGCCTATCGCCTTGTTCCTGCCGCTGATCCTGCGCCGGTGCGTGCTGCTCATCGCGTGCCTGCCTTAGCTGTACGGGGGTTGTGGGGGTGCGGGCAGCACGCTAGCGATCCGGAATCGCTCAATTCGGGCAACAGGGAACGGGGTTGGTGATCTTAAAGTTGGCTTAAGGGAGGGATCGGGACCGGTTAAAGGTCGAGACCAGTCCCCTGCGTTCGCGGCCCCGGTGACCGCGCCGGCCGTGTGGCACCGCCCGCCGCTGGTCGGTCCCCACCCAGATCCGCACCTCGGTGCCGCCGAGCACGGACGCGCCGATACGGACGTCGCCGCCCGTCGACTCGGCGAGCCGGCGCACGATGTCCAGGCCGAGCCCGGTCGACCCGTCGCTGCCCGATCCCGCGCCGCGCGCCATGGCGGCCTCCGGATCCGCGATGCCCGGCCCCGCGTCCGAGACGAGGACGATGACGGCGTCCTCGCCGCTGTGCACGTCGACGGCGAACGCGGTGCCCTCGGGGGTGTGCCGGAAGACGTTGCCGAGCAGGGCGTCCATGGCCGCGGCCAGCTCACCGCGCGCCACCGGGATACGGACCGGCCGGTCGATCCCGGCGACCCGGACCTTGCGGGCCTCGTCCTCGGCGAGCGCCGACCAGAAGTCCATCCGCTCGCGGATCACCTCGGCGGCGTCGCAGCCCGCGCCGGGTCCGGCGGCCGCGGTCTGCGGCTTGGCGTCGCGGGCGGTACGGATGATGGTGTCGACCTCGCGCTCCAGCTGCTCGACGGCCGTCCGGGTCTGCTCGGCGGCGGGCCCGTCGCCGAGCGAGGCCGCGTTGAGCCGGAGCACGGTCAGCGGGGTGCGCAGCCGGTGCGACAGATCGGCGGCGAGCTCCCGCTCGTTGGCCAGGAGCTGGACCACCTGGTCGGCCATGGAGTTGAACGCGACGGCGGCGAGCCGCAGTTCGCTCGGCCCGTCCTCCGGCACCCGCGCCCCGAGCCGTCCGTCCCCCAGCTCGTGCGCGGCGCCGACGAGCCGCTGCGCGGGCTGCACCATGCGCACCCCGAGCCGGTCCGCGACCGCGACGGAGCCGATGATCAGGGCGATGCCGACGCCGGCCAGGACGATCCAGGCGGTCGTCACGCCGTTGGTGACCTCGCTCTCGGGCACGTAGACCTCGACGACGGCGATCTTCGCGGTGCTGATCCCGATCGGCTGCAGCCACACCGAGCCGCCGGGCACGTCCGCGGTCCTGGCCTGCCGGATGCCGTCGAGCCGGTCCGCGTCGACGCGCAGCCGGCCGAGCCGGATCTCCGGGTTGTCGCCGTCGGCCGGGACGTAGACCGACATGCGGTCCTCGCCGCCGGTCTGCGCGGCGGCCAGAGCGCGGGCCAGCTGGTCGCGGTTGGAGGTGATGGACAGGGTGGGGCCGAGACCGGCGGCGGTGCGCTCCGCGTTGGAGAACGCCCGGTCGCGTGCCATCTCCTTGATGACGAGGCCGAGCGGCACGGCGAACGCCACGACGACCATCGTCGTCACCGCCAGACACACCTTGACCAGCGCCCACCTCACGGGGCGGGCTCCGGGCGCGGGGGTTCGAGCTTCACGCCGACACCGCGCAGCGTGTGCAGGTAGCGCGGGCGGGCGGCCGTCTCGCCGAGTTTGCGGCGCAGCCACGACAGGTGGACGTCGATGGTCTGGTCGTCCCCGTAGCTCTGCTGCCACACCTCGGCGAGCAGTTCCTTGCGGGGGACGACGACGCCGGGGCGGCCGGCGAGGAACGCGAGCAGGTCGAACTCGCGGCGGGTCAGGTCGAGCGGCGTCCCGTCCAGCTCGGCCTGCCGGCGCAGCGGGTCGACGGACAGGCCGCCGACCCGGATGACGCGCGAGGGCGGCTCGGCCTGGGCGCTGCCCCGGGAGCGGCGCAGCACGGCGGCCATGCGCGCGGACAGGTGCTCGGGCGAGAACGGCTTGGTGAGGTAGTCGTCGGCTCCGTCGTTGAGCAGCCGGACGATCTCGGACTCGTCGTCGCGGGCGGTCGCGATGATGACCGGTACGTCCGTGATGCCGCGCAGCATCTTCAGCGCCTCGGCCCCGTCCAGATCGGGCAGCCCGAGGTCGAGGATCACGACGTCGAACCGGAGATGGGCGACCTCGCGCAGCGCCTCCAGGGCCGTGCCGACACTGCGCACCGTGTGGGCGGCGTCGGTCAGATGCCGGATGAGGGCCGAGCGTACGAACTGGTCGTCCTCGACCACGAGCACACTTGCCATGGGCGGCACCGTACGCCATCCGGGCGATCCCGGTCCTCTCCCGGGGCACGCGGGACAGGGGCGGCGCGGGTGGTGCAGTATGGCCCGCGATGCCATCGAAGCCTGCCGCGCCACCGCCGTCGCCGCCCGCGCCGGCGCGGGCCCCGGACACCCCGGGAGAGCCGCGCGCCGTGCGCCGCGGGCTGGTGCACTCGGTGGCGTGGCTGCTCGCGACGGGCGCCTCCGTGACGCTGTCGTGGTGGGGCGTGCACACCGTGATGGCGGGGACCGTCTACGACCCGCCGCGGGCGCTGCCGGTCGCCGCGGGCGCCTCGGCCTCGGCGCCGCCGCTGTCCTCCTCCACGCACCGACCGGAGCCGTCGCCGTCCCGCTCGGCGTCCGCGTCCCCGTCGGTGAAGCCGGGGCGGTCGGGGTCGACGCCGTCGCCGCACCGCACCGCACCCCCGAAGCCCCGCACGTCGGCGCCGGACGCGGCCTCCTCCGGGAACGTGAAGAGCTACGCGACGGCGGGCGGCCGGGCCGTGTTCGACCTGGGGACGTCGTCGGCGACGCTGCTGACGGCGACGCCGGACGCGGGCTGGTCGGTGCAGGTGTGGAAGCAGACGACGTGGATCCGCGTCGAGTTCACCTCGGGGGCGGACCGGGTGTCGGTGTTCTGCACGTGGCACGACCACGCCCCGACGGTCGAGGTCGCCGACTACTGAGCGCCGGGCGCCTGGTCAGCGGAACACGGAGGCCGGCGGCGCCGGGGACGCCTTCGCCGAGGCGTCGGTCACGGCGGCCGCACCGCCCGCGAAGTCGAGCACGGCGCGACCGTGCTCGACGCGCCCCGGGTGCGGATCGCCGGCCGCGCGCCGGGTCAGCTCGGCGACCGGCAGCGGCGCCGCGGACGCCACCAGGACCGCGTTCCCGAACCGCTTGCCGCGCAGCACCGTCGGGTCGGCGATCAGGGCCAGTTCGGGGAAGACGGCCGCGGCGGTGGCGAGCTGCCCGCGCAGGTGGGCCAGGGGCGGGCCGTCGGCGAGGTTGGCCACGTACGTCCCGGCGGGCCGCAGCACGCGCCGCACCTCGGCCAGGAACTCCGTGCTGGTCAGGTGGGCGGGGGTGCGGGCCCCGCTGAACACGTCCGCGACGAGCAGGTCCGCCCAGTCGTCGGGCAGCTTGGCGAGCGCCTCGCGCGCGTCGGCGGTGCGCACCCTGATCCGCGCGCCGGGGTCCAACGGCAGCGCGGTGCGCACGAGTTGGACGAGCGGGCCGTCGCGCTCGACGACCTGCTGGGTGGAGCGGGGCCGGGTCGCGGCGACGTAGCGCGCCAGGGTGAGGGCGCCGCCGCCCAGGTGCACGGCGTGGACGGGGCGCCCGGGGCCGGCGGCCAGGTCGATGACGTGCCCGATGCGGCGCTGGTACTCGAAGGAGAGGTGGGCGGGGTCGTCGAGGTCCACGTGGGACTGGGGCGCCCCGTCGATCAGGAGTGTCCATCCGGCGGGCCGGTCCCGGTCGGGTATGAGCTCGGCGAGCCCTCCGTCCACGCTCTCCACGACGGCCTCGCGCCCGGACCGTCCGCCTCCGTCGCCCTTGCGCCCCTGCTTGCCGCGTGACCTCGCCATCCGGCCATTATCCGCCGCCCGGAGCGGGGCGGCTCAGCGGTGGCTGTCGGCCGCCTCGATCAGCCGGGCCGCCTCGTCGAGGGCGGCGCGCAGGACGGCCGGGTCGGTGACGAGACCGGCGGTGTCGTCCTCCGGCGGCAGCAGCCAGTCGGCGCCCTCGTCGGGCGGCGCCAGGGCGGCGCCGCGGCCCTCGGTCCCCGTACACGCGCTGCCGGGGACGTCCCAGCCGTCGGCGGTGCCGGGCGGGACGAGGAAGCCGAGGGTGTCGCAGCCGCCGTCGTGCAGCACGGGGCCGACCGGCTCGGCGCGGCCGCGGCGCAGGATGTCGACCGCCTCGAGACCCTGCCGGGCCGGGACCGTGACGAGGTCGCACGCGCCGGGCGGTGGCTCGCTGTGCTCCTCGGTCGGCCTGTGCCGTGCCGTCGACGTCATGGGCTGTACCGACGTCATGGGCTGTGCCGCGTCCAACACCTCGGCCCCTCCTGGTTCGTGGGGATACGCCGCATGGTTCAACGCCGTCCCCGTGTCAACAGCTACGGCGCCATGCCGCCGCAAAGGATGGCAGTTCATGGCAGATGTCGGGTGAGATATCCGGTTTGTAGCCAAACACAGCGTGTCGTCGTCGTGACGGACGGTACCTTCGAGCCTCGCCGGGACGAGGGGGTCGAGCGGTGCGGGGCATGCGCCCGTCCGACGATCCCCCGCCGCCCGGCACGGTTCGCACGGGAGGACCCGCCCATGAGCTCGTCGCCGTATCTCTCGAACGCCCCGGCGCCGCAGACCCCGCGGCCGAACCTCGCCTTCCGGGAACTGCGCGGACAGCGCTCCCCGGGCGAGTTCGCCGCCGCGGTGCGCCGCGCGGCGCGCGAGATCGACGAGCGGGTCAGCTGCGACGCGCGCTACATCGGACGCGTGGAGGCCGGCGAGATCCGCTGCCCCAACTACGCCTACGAGCGGGTGTTCCTGCACATGTTCCCCGGCCGGTCGCTGACGGACCTGGGCTTCGCGCCGCGCTCCGCGGTGCGCGGCCGGGCCGCCCGTCCGGAACCGGCCGCCCCGCACGACCCGGCGGCGCACGACCCCGCACCACGACACGACCACCCACCCCACGCGTACCCGCACCACGAGTACCCGCACCACGAGGAGAGCGACGTGCGGCGTCGCGCATTCATGACCGGCATGACCGGCTCGACGGCCACCGTGGCCGTCGCCGCCCTGACGCCCTTCGGCGTCCCGCTCGGCAGCGCGGCGCAGGACGCCCCGCTGGAGCGGCACCCCGCACGGGCCGGGGTCGGCGCAGTGGAAGAAGCGATCCGCCGGATCCGGCTGCTCGACGACCGGCACGGCGCCGACGGCCTGTACCGGCGCGCGGCGGCGCCCCTGCGGACCGCGTTCGAACTGCTCGACGCGGGCGGCGCGCCGCCGGAGGACATCCGGCGGCTGCAGACCGGCGCCGGTGAACTCGCCATCTCCGTGGGCTGGCTGGCCCACGACTCGGGCCGCTTCGACGACGCCCGCTCGCACTACGCGGAGGCGCTGGCCACGGCCCGGATGGCGGGGGACGAGGCGCTGGAGGCGCACGCGTTCTGA
>NZ_WWIA01000841.1 GCF_009870065.1 Streptomyces sp. SID5785
GGTGGCCACCTCAAGCCCCTCCGGCGATTGAGGAGCGGGGGCCGGGGCGGAGCCCCTGGGGGTGACGCCGTTGCGGGTTGAGGGTTCGTTGCCGGGTGGCGGGTGCGTCGTGGCTGAGCGCGCAGTTCCCCGCGCCCCTGGCGGGGCTGGTCGCGCCCCGCGGCGGAGCCGCTGATGGATGGCGTCCCGCGCCCCTGGCGGGGCTGGTGGCGCCCCTTACGGGGGTGTTGTCCGACCCGCGCGCGATATGCGGGGGCGGACCCCGTACCCTCGTTGCTCGTGAATACGTGCACCGGTGAGGCTGACCCGCATCCTGACGGGGACGCCGTGGTGTGCGCCGTGCGGGGCCTGCGCAAGACGTATCCCGCGGCCCGCGGCAGACGCGGCGCACCCGCCACCCCCGCGGTGCTCGCCACCGACGACGTACGGCTCGACATCCGCCGCGGCGAGATCTTCGGCCTGCTCGGGCCGAACGGCGCCGGCAAGTCCACCCTCGTACGCCAGCTCACCGGACTGATGCGCCCCGACGCGGGCAGCGTGACCATCCTCGGCCACGACGTCGTGCGCCACCCCGAGCGGGCCGCCCGCATCCTCGCGTACCTGGGTCAGGAGTCCACCGCCCTCGACGAACTCACCGTCTCCCTCGCCGCCGAGACCACCGGCCGGCTGCGCGGGCTCGGCCTCAAGGAGGCGCGGGCCGAGCGGGACGACGTGCTGGAGGAGCTCGGTCTGACCCCGCTCGCCGCGCGCCCCCTCAAGAAGCTGTCCGGCGGTCAGCGCCGGCTCGCCTGCTTCGCCGCCGCGCTGGTCGGCGAGCGGCCGCTGCTGGTGCTCGACGAGCCGACCACCGGCATGGACCCGGTCGCCCGCCGCGCCGTGTGGGCCGCCGTGGACCGGCGGCGTGCCGAGCGCGGCACCACCGTTCTGCTCGTCACGCACAACGTCATCGAGGCCGAGACCGTGCTCGACCGGGTCGCCGTGCTCGACGCCGGGCGGGTCATCGCCTGCGACTCGCCGGCCGGGCTCAAGGAGCGGGTCGCAGGCGAGGTACGGGTCGAGCTGGTGTGGCGGGAGAAGGCGCCCACCGCGCTGCCCGAGGTGGCCCGGCTGCGCGAGCAGGCCGTCGAGTCCGGGCGGCGCTGGTCGCTGCGGCTCGACCCGGAGTCCGCCCGCCGTGCCGTCGCCACCGTGACGGGCGGCCCGGCCTTCGACCACCTCGACGACTTCACGCTCGCCACGCCGAGCCTGGAGGACGTGTATCTGGCGCTCGGCGGGAGCCGCAGCAGCGTGAAGGGCCTGGTGAAGGCATGAGTGTCGTCCCCGCGGAGGCGGTCGGCGAGGCCCGGGCGGCACAGACCACCGCGGCGGCCGGACCCGGCATCGCGGAACTCGCGCCCCCGGCCCGGTTCCTGCCGTCGCTCGCCGCCGTGTACAAGGCCCAGCTGAGCCGGGCCAGGGTGGCCCGGATCCCGCTGCTGTTCGTCGCGACGTTCCAGTCGATCGGGATCATGATCCTCATGCGGGGCGTCGTCGACCGGGGCGGGGACGAGGCCCGGGCCGTCGTCGCGGGCTCGGCCGTCCTCGTCGTCGCGTTCGTCGCGCTGAACCTGCTCGCCCAGTACTTCGGCCAGCTGCGCGCGGCGGGCGGGCTCGACCACTACGCGACGCTGCCCGTGCCGCCCGCCTCCGTGGTGCTCGGCGCCGCGGGCGCCTACGCCTCGTTCACCGTGCCCGGCACGGTCGTGACCGCGGTGTGCGGCTGCCTCATGTTCGATCTGCCGCTCACCCATCTGTGGGTGCTCGCCGCCGTGATCCCGCCGGCCGGGGCGGCGCTCGCCGGGCTGGGCGCGGCGCTCGGGCTGCTCGCGCCGCGGCCCGAACTGGCGACGCTGCTGGGGCAGCTCGGGATGTCGGCGGCGCTGCTGCTCGGGGTGCTGCCCGCCGAGCGGATGCCGGAGGTCGTGCAGTACGCGCGGGATCTGCTGCCGTCGACGTACGGCGTCGAGGCGTTGGCGCGGACGTTCGCGGCGCGGCCGGACTGGGGGGTCGTCGTGCTCGACCTGGGCGTGTGCGCGGCGGTGGGGGTCGTGTCCCTGGCGCTGGCGGCATGGGCGTACCGGCGGGCCGCCGTTCGCTGAGCCGGGCCGCGCCGGGCTCGCGCGCGGGGTGCGGAGCCGCTCATGGACGACGCCCCGCGCCCCTGGACGCACGCGGTGCGTGGCCCGGGCGGGGCGGGCGGGCGAGCGGCCTGGCACGATGGCAGGGTGACCGCACCGCTGACACCGCCGCCGCACCAGCCACCGCACGACGACGGGCACCGGGACCCCTGGCAGGCCCCGGATCCGATGACCGTGCATCTGCCGCCCGCGCCGCCGCGCGAGGACGGACCCGGGCTGGCCACCGAGCTGCGCGAGGCCGCCGTCGTGACGGTCGGGGTCGCCCTGTGCGGTCTGGTCCTCGGCGCGCTGTGGCTGTGGCTCGCGCCCCGCGTCCCGCTCGTGTCGGACAGCACCGCCGTGTACCTGAAGGACACCGAGGGGGAGCAGGCCGTCGGCGCCGACGGCACGTTCGCCCTGCTCGGTCTCGCGCTCGGTGTCCTGACGGCGCTCGCCGTCTTCCTGTGGCGGCGGCGCGGAGGCGTCCCGCTCGTCGTCGGACTGGCCCTGGGCGCTCTGCTCGGCGGCGTGCTCGCCTGGCGGTTCGGCATCTGGCTCGGCCCCACGCAGGATGTCGCGGCGCACGCGAAGGAGCTCGGCAAGGGCGTCGTGTTCGACGCCCCGCTCGAGCTGAAGGCCAAGGGCGCGCTGCTGGCCTGGCCGCTCGCGGCGATGATCGTGCATCTCGCCCTGACCGGTCTGTTCGGCCCGCGCGACCCCGACCCGTACGCGGGGTACTACAGCAAGCCCGCACCGCAGCCGCCCGCGGACGAGGCCCCCGGGCGGCCCGCGGCCTGAGCCGGCGGGCACGCCCCTGACCCGTGTCAGGCGGGCTTGCGCCCGTGGTTGGCGCGGCGTTTACGGACCCGCCACTTCCGCTTGCGCGTCTTCTTCGACATGCCCTGGATGTCTAGTCGAGGACGCTTCCGCGGTCGAGGGCGAGAACCGGTCAGACCCGCCTGACCGGTGCGAGAACCGGTCAGACCCGGCCGACCGGCGCGAGCACCGCGCTCGTCAGCGTCGCGAGGTCGGCCGGTGCCAGTTCGACCTCCAGGCCGCGCCGGCCCGCCGAGACGCAGATGGTGGCGTGGTCCCCGGCCGACGCGTCGATGACCGTGGGCAGCTTCTTGCGCTGGCCCAGCGGTGAGATCCCGCCGCGCACGTAGCCGGTGGTGCGCTCGGCGAGCGCCGGGTCGGCCATGGCCGCGCGCTTGCCGCCGACCGCCGCGGCGAGGGCCTTGAGGTCGAGATGGCCCGCCACCGGCACGACGGCCACGGTCAGCTTTCCGTCGACGTCGGCGACGAGCGTCTTGAAGACCCGGTCGGGCGACACGCCCATCGCCTCCGCGGCCTCGTCGCCGTACGAGGGGTGTGCCGGGTCGTGCTCGTAGGCGTGCACCGTGAAGTCCGTGCCCGCGGCGGTCAGCGCCACGGTCGCCGGGGTGCCGCCGGACTGCTGCTGTTTCCTGGCCTTCTTCGCCACCGTGCTGCTTCCCTGGGTCGTGTCGCGCGGGATTCGGTCAGTTGAGGCTGGTGGCCTGGCGGGTCAGGTCCGTCGCCGGGAGCGAGGGCAGATGCCGGATGATCGCCGTCTCGGCGCGCAGCAGCTTCAGCTCGTCGCGCAGCCGGGAGGCCGCGTCCGGCGACTGCAGCAGGCGCTGCTTGGTCGGGACGTCGAGCACCGCGGCCGCGGCCACCAGGTAGGACACGACCGACGGCTCGTCCGGGAGGTCGGCGCCGGAGGTCATGGATCGCTCCCGGGCCCCGGCCAGCCGCTTCTGGTACGAGCGGAACGCGCGCAGCACGCCCTCGGCGAGGGCGCCCGCCTCGTCGCCGTCCTCCTCGGGCAGCTCCTCGACCTCGGCCGTCAGGTACGGGCCCGAGGCGTCCACGGAGTGCAGCCGGACCCGGCGGGTGCCGGTCGCGAGGACCTCGAAGCCGCCGTCGGCGCGCTCGCGGATCGTCGCCGCGTCGGCGATGCAGCCCACGCCGTGGAAGGCCTTGAGCGGATCGTCGCCGAACCCGGCGGCCGGGCCCGCGCCCGCCTCCTTCGTCGTCACGTCGTCCGGCATGCCGGACGCGCTGGGCGCGACCTCGTGCCCGTCGCGGATCGCGACGACGACGAAGAGGCGCGGCTCGTCGGAGACGGCCGGATCGGTGTCGGGGATCTCGGGCGCTGCTTTCAGCAGGTCGCGCATCAGGGCGCGGTAGCGCTCCTCGAAGACGTTCAGCGGGAGGACGAGCCCCGGGAACAGCACCGAGTTGAGCGGGAAGAGCGGAAGCCGGACGGTGGTCACGACGGTCAAGCGTAATGGGCGCCGCGCCCGCCCAGGCCGCCGCGCAGCGGCAGCGCCGCCGCGACTTCCAGCCGGACCGTGCCGCGCAGCTCCATGAAGTGCTCCAGCGGGTCCTCCACGAGCCGGTCCCACGGGAACGACGTGACGTGCGGCCCGATGAGCCGCAGCTGCTCCAGGGCGTCCGGCCAGCGCTCCAGCGCGACCAGGACGCAGGCCAGCAGATTGCGCACCTCCGCGGGCCACGGATCGGCCGTCGCGTAGCTGCGGGAGAGCCCGACGGCGAGGTCGGCGGCCGCGTCCAGACGGGCGCGCGGGATGTCCCGGGGCGCCTGCGGCGAGGTGAGGCAGGCCAGCGCCGCCCGCACGGGCAGCGCCTGGAGCAGGGAGCCGGGCAGCGCGTCCGCGGCGGCGCGCTCGGCGAACCCGAAGCACTCGGCGTGCGAGCCGTACCAGGCGGCGGACCGGTACTGGAGCGCGGCGACATGGCAGCCGTAGTGGTGCGGGGAGCGGCGCACGGCCTCGGCCCACAGCGCGTCGAACTCGCTGTGCGGTGCCCCGGTGCCCCGGGCCCGGTCGAGCGCGACCCGCCAGGGCACCGGATCGCCGGGCTCGGCCTCGGCGGCGGCCGCGATCAGCGGGGCCACCTCGCGCAGCAGCTCGGCGCGGGCGGGCGAGGCGAAGGCGCGGGCGACGGCCACCTCGGACTTGACCAGGAGCAGGTCCGGGTCGTGCGGCGCCGCGCACTGCCACGCCTCGAACCACTCGGTGCGGGCGGCGGCGAACGCGGCGAGGCGCTGCACGTACCGGTCCCGGTTCTCCCACTCGGCGGCCTCGCGGGTCCCGGCGAGGACCTTGGCGGCCGGCTCGTACGCGCCGCCGCCCGCCGCCACGAGCGCCGGGGCGAGCCGGTCGTCCGGGGCGTCGAGCAGCAGGTCGTCGTCGGGCGGCAGGCCCGCGCCGAGCGGACCCAGGTGGCGGATCATGCGCGCGGTGCGGACGAAGGCACGGAGGACGGACATGTCCTGCGTCCTGTCTGTGTGACCGGTGACCCGCCGCCGGTGGTGCCCGGCGGTCGACCCGCCGGGTGGCGAATGCTTCGGTTGCGCAGGGAGGACGGCCGGGGCGCCCGGAAGGTTGCCTCGCCGCGCCGTGATTCCCCGCTGCGGGGGACAGGCCGCACTCAGCTGCGACGCAGCAGCCGCGTCGCCCCCGCCGCCACGGTCGTCGCGAGGATCCATCCGAGGAGCACGAGGACGGCCGCCGCCCACTGCCAGCCGCCGCGCAGCTGCCAGTACCCGATCTGGCCGAGGTCGATCACCGGCAGCAGCAGGTCGAGGGCGAACAGCGGGGCGCTCCAGTGCGGCGCCTCGCCCTCCTTGATGGGCGGGTGCGCGGCGTGGCTGAAGGCGACCGCGCTGACCGCCCACAGCACCGCCATCCAGACCGCGGCCCGGCCCGGCCGGTACCCGTAGGCCACCGTCCAGTCCTGGATGTACCCCCACACCTTGGCCGCGGCCGGCAGCGTCTCGCGGCGCCGGCGCTGCTTGGCGAGCAGCACCTCGCGGGCGTCCGCGTCCTCGCCGCTGTTGCGCAGGACCGTCGCGAGGCGCTCGTACGGCTCCGGGTTGTACTCGGCGGTGGCGGCCGCCAGCCAGTCCAGGCGGCGGGCGAGCGGGAAGGCGCCGGACGGGATCAGGTTCTCGTAGACGAAGCCGCCCACGCGCAGCCGGCCCGGGCCCGGCCAGCTGATCGCCTTGTCGATCAGGTTGACGACCTTGGCGC
Organism: Streptomyces sp. SID5785; assembly: GCF_009870065.1. Lineage (GTDB taxonomy): Bacteria > Actinomycetota > Actinomycetes > Streptomycetales > Streptomycetaceae > Streptomyces. The sequence goes on from NZ_WWIA01000841.1 coordinate 6,236, forward strand.
CCGACAGCACGACCGTGCCGCGCTGCGGGCGCTCGCCGCGGAACCGCAGCTCCGGCGTCTGCACCCGGCGCAGCGACAGCTCCTGGTCGTTCTCCAGGGTGAAGCGGGCCGAGTCCAGGTCGATCGCGTCGCCGAACCGCCCGTCGTCGAGCCGTACCCCGCCCACGCTCTCGAAGCGCTGCACCCGGGTGCCGCGGGCCGGTGTCGAGCCGCTGGTCCGCAGCGGGTTGCCGAGGCCCGCGGGGGTCAGGTACAGCGTGCGCTCGACCGTGAGCTGCGGTGCGTTCAGCGCGAGGCGCCCGTGGGTGTTGCTGAGGCGGCTGCCGCGCAGCGACAGCGAGACCCCGACGGTCGCGCCGCGCAGGCTCAGCTCGCCGTGCGTCTCCAGCATCTCGGCCTGGAGGTCCTGGCCGACCGTCATCCCGTCCGCGTTGACCGACTTGCTGTGCCGGTCGCGGAACACCACCGCCTGGTTGAGCAGCAGGTCCGTGCCGATGTGCGCGTCCGAGAGCCGCACCCCGTTGTGGAAGCGGCAGCGCGGCAGGTGCAGATCGCCCTCGGTGTGCACCCGGGCGCCCTCGAAACGCGGCACCGAGCAGTCCACCAGGCGCACGGTGGTGAACCGGGCCTCCGGGACCCGCACCTCCTTCTCGAAGCGGCACTGCTTCATCTCGACGTACGGGTCGACGACGCCGCCCGCCAGGTCCAGGACATCGGTGATCTGCACCCCCTGGAGCTTGAGCGAGGACACCCGGCCGTCGAGCGCGGGCGGCCCGTCGAGCAGCAGCCACGCCACGATCCGGGCCCGCACGCTGCGCTCGGGCCCCCAGGGGTGCCCGCCGTGCGGATCGTCCACGGTCAGGTCCCCGGTCCGCAGGTCGTACACGCTGCCGTTGCGGAACGCCTGCCACATGCCGACCTCGGCGGCGGTCAGTCCGTCCGGCACGTCCCCGTTCCCGTTCCCGGTCGTCGTCACGTCGACCACGACTGTCCTGCCTCCCCGTGCATCCCGTGCATCCCCGTCTTCCCCGTCATCCCCGTCTTCCCCGTCATCCCTGCGTTCGCCGTCTTCCCGGAGTTCCCTGCCTGCTCCGGTTCCCCGGTCGTCACCTGCGGGTGATGCCCGCTGGGTGACCGTCTGAACGCTAGTGGTGAAGGATCTCCTCCGGGGGCCGGACAACGGCCGGATCCCGACGAGTATCAGTCACTGATACGGGGCGACGGGCGTCTTCGGACGTCTGAGAGAATTGGTGCGTGATCTCTCGAATCGATCTGCGCGGCGCCGCCCTCCCCGAGGGTCAGGCCCTGCGCTCGCTGCTGCCCCGTGCCGACTTCGACGTCACGGCCGCCCTGGAGAAGGTGCGTCCGATCTGCGAGGACGTGCATCATCGGGGCGACGCGGCGCTGATCGAGTACGGCGAGAGGTTCGACGGCGTACGCCTCACGTCCGTGCGCGTACCGGCCGAGGCCCTCGAGAAGGCCCTGGCCGATCTGGACCCCGCCGTCCGCGCGGCCCTGGAGGAGTCCATCCGCCGGGCCCGGATCGTCCACCGCGCGCAGCGCCGATCCAGCCACACCACGCAGGTCGTGCCCGGTGGCTCCGTCACCGAGAAGTGGGTGCCCGTCGACCGCGTCGGCCTGTACGCGCCGGGCGGCCGCTCCGTCTACCCGTCCTCCGTGATCATGAACGCGGTGCCGGCGCAGGAGGCCGGCGTCGCGTCGATCGCGCTCGCGTCCCCGCCGCAGGCCGAGTTCGACGGCCTGCCGCACCCGACGATCCTCGCCGCCTGCGCCCTGCTCGGCGTCGACGAGGTGTACGCGGTGGGTGGCGCCCAGGCGGTCGCCATGTACGCGTACGGCACCGAGAGCTGCGCCCCGGCGACCATGGTGACGGGCCCGGGCAACATCTGGGTGGCCGCCGCCAAGCGCTACTTCACCGGCCTCATCGGCATCGACACCGAGGCGGGCCCGACCGAGATCGCGGTCCTCGCCGACTCCACCGCCGACCCCGTGCACGTCGCCTCCGACCTGATCAGCCAGGCCGAGCACGACCCGCTGGCCGCCGCCGTCCTCGTGACCGACGACGAGGCACTGGCCACCGCCGTCGAGCGGGAGCTGGTGCCGCAGGTCGCCGCCACCAAGCACGTCGAGGACCGCATCAAGCCCGCGCTCGCGGGCCGGCAGTCCGCGATCGTGCTCGTGGACTCCCTCGACGACGGCCTCAAGGTCGTCGACGCGTACGGCGCCGAGCACCTGGAGATCCAGACGGCGGACGCGGCCGAGGTCGCCCAGCGCGTGCGGAACGCGGGCGCGATCTTTGTCGGCCCCTGGGCCCCGGTCTCCCTCGGCGACTACGCGGCGGGCTCCAACCACGTCCTGCCGACCGGCGGCTGCGCCTGCCACTCCTCGGGCCTGTCCGTCCAGTCCTTCCTGCGCGGCATCCACATCGTGGACTACACGAAGGACGCCCTCGCCGACATCGCCGCCCACGTGGTGACGCTCGCCGAGGCCGAGGACCTGCCCGCCCATGGTGCGGCCGTCAAGGCGCGTTTTGCCGGAGGCGAGCAAGACCGGCACAGTGAGTGGAAGGTCCCGAAGAACCAGTGACCAGGATCGACGACCTCCCCGTACGGGACGAGCTGCGCGGCAAGTCCCCCTACGGCGCACCGCAGTTGGACGTGGCCGTCCGGCTGAACACGAACGAGAACCCCTACCCGCTGCCCGAGCCGCTCGTCCGGCGGATCGCCGAGCGCGTCGCCGACGCCGCGCGGAATCTGAACCGCTACCCGGACCGGGACGCGATCGAGCTGCGCACCGAGCTGGCCCGCTACCTCACCCGCACCACCGGGTACGCGGTCACCCACGAGCAGGTCTGGGCGGCCAACGGGTCCAACGAGGTGCTCCAGCAGCTCCTCCAGGCCTTCGGCGGTCCCGGCCGCACCGCGCTCGGCTTCGAGCCCTCGTACTCGATGCACCCGCTGCTCGCCCGCGGCACCAACACGGGCTGGGTCAGCGCCCCGCGCCGGGCCGACTTCTCCCTCGACGTGGAGGCGGCCGTCGCGGCGATCCACGCGCACCAGCCGCACGTCGTCTTCATCACCAGCCCCAACAACCCCACGGGCAACGCGGTCTCCCGCGAGGACGTGCTCGCCCTGTACGAGGCCGCCGGGCGCGGTGCGCTCGTCGTCGTCGACGAGGCGTACACCGAGTTCAGCCACGGCAGCTCGCTGCTCGAACTCATCGACGGCCGGCCCAACCTGGTCGTCTCCCGCACGATGTCGAAGGCGTTCGGCGCGGCCGGTCTGCGCCTCGGCTACCTGGCCGCCGACCCGGCCGTGGTCGACGCGGTGCAGCTGGTGCGCCTGCCCTACCACCTGTCGGCGGTCAACCAGGCGACGGCACTCGCCGCCCTGGAGTACACCGACACGCTCCTCGGTTACGTGGAGCAGCTGAAGGCCGAGCGCGACCGGGTGGTCGCGGAGCTGGAGGCGCTCGGCTTCGACGTGACCGTCGCCGACGCCAACTTCATCCAGTTCGGCGTCTTCGACGACCCGCACGCCGTCTGGCAGTTCGTCCTCGACCGCGGAGTCCTGATCCGCGACAACGGCGTATCGGGCCGGCTGCGCGTCACCGTCGGCACCCCCGAAGAGAACGACGCGTTCCTGGACGCGGCCCGTGATGTACAGAAGGAGTTCGGAGCATGAGCCGCGTAGGACGCGTGGAGCGCAGCACCAAGGAGACCTCGGTCCTCGTCGAGATCGACCTCGACGGAAGCGGCAAGGTCGACGTGTCGACCGGCGTCGGCTTCTACGACCACATGCTCGACCAGCTCGGCCGCCACGGCCTCTTCGACCTCACGGTCAAGACCGAGGGCGACCTGCACATCGACTCGCACCACACCATCGAGGACACCGCCCTCGCGCTCGGCGCCGCCTTCAAGCAGGCCCTCGGCGACAAGGTCGGCATCTACCGCTTCGGCAACTGCACGGTCCCGCTGGACGAGTCGCTCGCCCAGGTCACCGTCGACCTCTCCGGCCGCCCCTACCTCGTGCACACCGAGCCCGAGAACATGGCGCCGATGATCGGCGAGTACGACACGACGATGACCCGCCACATCCTGGAGTCCTTCGTCGCGCAGGCGCAGGTCGCCCTGCACGTCCACGTCCCGTACGGGCGCAACGCGCACCACATCGTGGAGTGCCAGTTCAAGGCCCTGGCCCGCGCCCTGCGCTACGCCTCGGAGCGCGACCCGCGCGCCGCGGGCATCCTCCCCTCCACGAAGGGTGCCCTCTAGCCATGAACGGCCTCGCGACCGTCCTCATCGTCCTCGGCCTGTTCCTGCTCGGCGGCGTCTACTCGTTCGTCAAGCAGGGCATCGGCAAGAGCGTCATCACGCTCCTCGCGGTCAGTGCGGGCTTCTGCCTGCTCGCGGGCGTGCTGCGGCTCGACTACTGGAACTGACGGGCTGATCACTGCCATGACAGAGAAGAAGGTCGTCGTCTTCGACTACGGCTTCGGCAACGTCCGCTCCGCCGAGCGGGCGCTGGCCCGGGCCGGCGCCGACGTCGAGATCACCCGCGACTACGACAGGGCCATGAACGCCGACGGGCTCCTGGTCCCCGGCGTCGGCGCGTTCGCCGCCTGCATGCAGGGCCTCAAGGAGGCGCGCGGCGACTGGATCGTCGGCCGCCGGCTGTCCGGCGGGCGCCCCGTGATGGGCATCTGCGTGGGCATGCAGATCCTGTTCGCGCGCGGCATCGAGCACGGCCAGGAGACCGAGGGCCTCGACGAGTGGCCCGGCGTCGTCGAGCCGCTGAAGGCCGAGGTCGTCCCGCACATGGGGTGGAACACGGTGAGCGCCCCCGAGGGCTCCCGCCTCTTCGCCGGTCTCGACGCCGACGAGCGCTACTACTTCGTGCACTCCTACGCCGTGCGGCACTGGGACCTCGAGGTGCACAACCCGAACCTGCGGGCCCCCGAGGTCACGTGGACGACGTACGGCGAGCCCTTCGTGGCCGCCGTGGAGAACGGGGCACTGTGGGCGACGCAGTTCCACCCCGAGAAGTCCGGCGACGCCGGAGCGCAGCTGCTCAAGAACTGGATCTCCGTACTGTGACCGCATCCCCGCACACGCTCGAACTCCTTCCCGCCGTCGACGTCCGCGACGGCCAGGCCGTCCGTCTCGTGCACGGCGAGTCCGGCTCCGAGACCTCCTACGGCTCCCCGCTGGAGGCCGCCCTCGCCTGGCAGCGGGCCGGCGCCGAGTGGCTGCACCTGGTCGACCTGGACGCCGCGTTCGGCACCGGCGACAACCGCGCGCTGATCTCCGAGGTCGCCCGCGCCATGGACATCAAGGTGGAGCTGTCCGGCGGCATCCGCGACGACGACTCGCTCGCCGCCGCCCTCGCCACCGGCGCCACCCGCGTCAACATCGGCACCGCCGCCCTGGAGGACCCCGAGTGGGTCGCCAGGATCATCGCCGAGCACGGCGACCAGATCGCGGTCGGCCTCGACGTGCGCGGCACCACGCTGCGCGGCCGCGGCTGGACCCGCGACGGCGGCGACCTGTACGAGACGCTGGCCCGCCTCGACAAGGAGGGCTGCTCCCGCTACGTCGTCACGGACATCGCCAAGGACGGCACGCTGGAGGGCCCGAACCTGGAGCTCCTGAAGAACGTGTGCGCGGCCACCGACCGCCCCGTCGTGGCCTCCGGCGGCGTCTCCTCGCTCGACGACCTGCGCGCGATCGCCGAGCTCGTCCCGCTGGGCGTCGAGGGCTCCATCGTCGGCAAGGCGCTGTACGCCAAGGCGTTCACCCTCGAAGAGGCACTGGCGGCGGTCTCGTCATGACCGGCGCCGTGCGCCGCGTGCAGTCGGGGGCGCCGTGGGAGGAGGCCTTCGGGTACGCGCGCGCCGTCGAGCTGCCCACCGGCCTCGTCCTGGTCTCCGGCTGCACCTCGGTCGTCGACGGCGTGATCGCCGCCGGCGGCCCGTACGAGCAGGCGATGAACGCCTTCACCGTCGCGTTCGACGCCCTCGGGCAGTTCGGCCTCAGCCGTGAGGACGTCGTGCGCACGCGCATGTACGTCACCCACGCACGGGACACGGACGAGGTCGGCCGGGCCCACAAGGAGCTGTTCGACGCCGTCCGCCCCGCCGCGTCCATGATCATCGTCTCCGGATTCGTCGACCCCGGCCTGGTCGTCGAGGTCGAGGTGGAGGCGTTCCGGTCCGATTCAGGAGCACCCTCAGCATGAGCCTCGCCGTACGCGTCATCCCCTGCCTCGACGTGGACGACGGCCGCGTCGTCAAGGGCGTCAACTTCCAGAACCTGCGCGACGCGGGGGACCCCGTCGAGATGGCGAAGGTCTACGACGCCGAGGGCGCCGACGAGCTGACGTTCCTGGACATCACGGCGTCCTCCGGCGACCGCGAGACCACCTACGACGTGGTGCGCCGCACCGCCGAGCAGGTCTTCATCCCGCTCACCGTGGGCGGCGGTGTGCGCACGGCCGACGACGTGGACAAGCTGCTGCGGGCCGGCGCCGACAAGGTCGGCGTCAACACCGCGGCCATCGCCCGGCCCGACCTCATCCGGGAGATCGCCGAGCGCTTCGGCCGCCAGGTCCTGGTCCTGTCCGTGGACGCGCGCCGCACCGAGTCCGGCTCCTTCGAGGTGACGACCCACGGCGGACGCCGGTCCGCCGGCATCGACGCGGTCGAGTGGGCGCACCGGGCCGCGGAGCTCGGCGCGGGGGAGATCCTGCTCAACTCGATGGACGCGGACGGGACGAAGGACGGCTACGACCTCGAGATGATCGAGGCCGTCCGCAAGCACGTGTCCGTGCCGGTGATCGCCTCCGGCGGCGCCGGCCGGGTCGAGCACTTCGCCCCGGCGGTCGCGGCGGGCGCGGACGCGGTGCTCGCGGCGTCCGTCTTCCACTTCGGCGACCTGCGGATCGGCGACGTGAAGTCGGCGCTGCGCGAGGCGGGCCACCCGGTCCGGTAAGCGCCCGTACGTCCCGAAGAGCCCCTGACGGCACTGCCTTCAGGGGCTCTTCTCATTGCGCAAGAAAAGTTGTGCAACTTATCTTGCGCAAGTTTTCTTTTGTATCTAGGGTCGTGGGTATGACGGAATACCGCCGCATCACCGACCTCGCCACGCTGAAGGCCTTCGGCCACCCGCTGCGCATGCGCCTGTACGGCGCGCTCTACCTGCGCGGCACCGCCACCGCCTCGCACCTCGCCGAGGACCTCGACGACGGCACGGCGGTCTCCCTGATCAGCTACCACCTGCGCAAGCTCGCCGAGCACGGCCTCATCGAGCCCGCCGAGTCCGAGGGCGCCGACGGCCGGGAGCGCTGGTGGAAGCCCGCACAGGAAGCCCTGCGCATCGACAGCTCCGACTTCCGCGACACCCCCGAGGGCAGCGCCGCCCACACCGCCCTGTCCCGCGTCATGTACGAGCAGCGCCGCGACCACTACCTGCGCTTCCTCGACCAGCGCGCCGGCTGGAGCGCCGACTGGCAGGACGCCCACGACAGCTCCGACTTCCTCGCCCGGCTCACCCCCGCGGAGCTGAAGGAGATGACCGCCGAACTGCACGCCGTCGTCGACCGGTACACGCAGGCCGGCAAGGCCGCCGACCCCGAGGGCCGCGAGACCGTCGCCGTGCACCTGTACGCGTTCCCGCTGAGGAACGCGTGATGGGCGCCCTCCTCGACGCGCGGGCCGCCCGCCGTCGCTTCGTCACGGTCAACTTCCTCTTCTGGTTCCCGACCGGGCTCTCCATCCCCGTCCAGGTGCTCCTGCTCGCCGACCGGGGCGTGTCCGTCGCGACCATCGCCGCCCTGTTCGCCGTCCACTCCCTGACCTGCGCCGCGCTCGAACTGCCCACCGGCGGGCTCTCGGACGTCATGGGCCGGCGCGCCGTCCTCGCCGCCTCCGGCGTGCTCGCCGTCGTGGCGATCACCATGACCGCCCTGGCCACCGCCACCTGGGTGTTCGCCCTCGCCATGGTCCTCAAGGGCGCCGGACGCGCGCTCAACAGCGGACCCGCCGAGGCCTGGTACGTCGACACCGTGCACGCGGACCTCGGCCCCGACGCCGACCTGCGCGACGGCCTCGCCCGCGGCTCCGCCGCCTCCTCCGCCGCCCTCGCCCTCGGCACGATCCTCGGCGGCCTCGTGCCCTGGCTGCTCGGCCTCGGCCCCGACCTCGGCGCCCACCTGGAGCGCGCCACCGGCGGCCACGTCACACCACTGTCCGTCCCGCTCCTCGCGGGTGCCGTCTGCTGCGTGCTCTACGTCGTCCAGGTCCTCGTCGCCCTGCCCGAGCCGCCCCGCCCGCCCGTGCACCTGCGCACGGTCCTCGCCGACGTGCCGCGCACCGCCCGCGACGGCGTCCGGCTCGCCACCCGCGACATCATGGTCCGGCGCATCATGCTCACCATGGCCGCCGCCGGAAGCGCCCTCGGCGTCGTCGAGCTGCTCACCCCGTCCCGCGCCGCCGACGCGACCGGCGCCGCCTCCTCGGGCGCCGTCCTCTACGCGGGCCTGGCCTGCGCCGGATTCACCGCCACCGCGCTCGGCAACCGGCTCGCCCCCTGGGTGGCCCGCGTCGTCCACGGCGGGGAGCGGGCCGTCCTCGTGGCCGAACTCATCGCCCTGCTCGGCCTGGCCGTGCTCTGCGCGACCGCCGCGACCCGCACCCTCGCCCCGGCCGTCGCCGGCTACGTCCTCGTCTACGTCGGCCTCGGGCTCGCCTCGCCCTGCCTCAACGACTTCCTGCACCGGCGCACCGACAGCTCCGGCCGCGCCACCGCGCTCTCCGTGCAGTCGCTCGCCCTCCAGCTCGCCGGAGCCCTCAGCGGCCTCGTCGCGGGCGCCCTGCCCGGCGGCCCCGCCGCCTGGCTGCCCGGCGTCGTGGGCGTGGCCGCCGGAGCCCTGCTCTGGCTCCGCGTCCGGGAGACCCCGAAGGCCCCGGACGAAGCGGTCAGATCCCCAGCGCCTTCGTCTCGCTCAGCTGTGTGATCGCCGCCTCGTCGCCCTCGATCTCCACCTTCGCCGCGCCCTGCCGCCCGAACGCGTACATCAGCAGCTCGGGCGGCTCCCCGGTGACCGTCACGACCGGGGTGCCGCGGTGCGCGACA